>JACDDJ010000010.1:0-4496 GCA_013817065.1 Acidobacteriota bacterium | reverse complement strand
TCCCGCCGTGGCCGATTCAGGAGTTGCGGGATCTCACCCGCACCCGCAAGCAGCTCGGACGACAAATCGCCCAGCACTCCCTCCGGGTGCAGAAGACGCTTGAAGACGCCAACCTGAAGATCGCGAGCCTGATCAGCGATCTGCTGGGCGTGAGCGGGCGGGCGATTCTCCGCGGCCTGATCGACGGCGAGACCGATCCCGTGCAGCTGCTCGCCAGGACCACCGGCCAGCTCCGAGCGGAGCCCGAACAGCTGCGGCGGGCCCTTGAAGGCCGCGTGCGTGACCATCACCGGTTTCTGCTGCGCTTGCACCTGACCCAGATCGAAGCCATCGAGCAGGGGATCGAGACCCTCGATGCGCGTCTCCGCGTGCTGCTCAGCCCGTTTCAGGCCGTGACCGCGCGGCTCTGCACGATGCCGGGCGTCAGTCTGATCGTCGCGCGGACACTGCTCGCAGAGATCGGCGACGACATGCGCCGGTTCCCGACGCCGGGGCACCTGCGGTCCTGGGTCGGGCTCTGCCCGCGCCTCGACGAGAGTGCCGGCAAACGCCGGTCGACGCGGCTCCGGCATGGTGCGCCCTGGCTGAAGACGGTGTTGGTCCAAGCGGCGTGGGCCGCAATCCGCCATCGCGCCGGCTACCCGCACGCGCAGTTTCAGCGACTCAAAGCGAAGCGCGGGCCGAAAAAAGCCATCGTGGCGGTCGCGTCGTCCCTGTTGACCGCAGCGTATTTCATCCTCCGAGATGGCGTGGACTATCGCGACCTGGGGGCCAACTACTTCGACCGCCACGACACCGGCCGGGCGGCCGCGCGGCTGACGAAACGCTTGGAAGCGCTCGGGTTCACGGTACAACTCACCGCCGCCGTATCCGCGGGAGTTTCTTTGTAGTGGTGGAAATTCGGTCGCGACGTTCGTGAGTTCGCCTACGTCTACATGATCGTCGCCAGAATCTCTTGGGTCGTGGCCGCGAGCTCGGGCGTGTTGAGTTGCTTCATCGACTCCGCACTGAAGTAGCGGCGCTCGGCCACGGCCCATTCGTCGTCCTGTTCGAGCAGCACGGCGCCGACGAGGCGCAATCCCGCCGCCGGATTCGGGAAGATGCCGACGACGTTGGAGCGTCGCTTGATCTCCTTGTTCAGGCGCTCGAGCGGATTGGTGCTGTGGAGTTGCCGCTGGTGTTCGAGTGGCACGTGCCGGTACGCCAGGATATCCTCCGCCGCCTCGTCCAACAGCGTGGCCGCCTTGCTAAACCGACTGCGCAGCCCGTCGGCGATCTTCTTGAGCTGTTGCAGCGCCGAGGCGTGATCCGGCTGGGCAAAGATGGTGCGGACGATCGCGGCCACGGCCTCGCGCGCGCCGTGCGGGACGGTGGCGAGCAGGTTGCGCATGAAATGCACCCGGCACCGTTGCCAGGCCGTGCCACTCAGCACGGTGCTGATCGCCTGCTTCAAGCCTTCGTGGGCATCCGAGATCACAAGACGGACGCCCTTGAGCCCGCGCTTGACCAGGCTCCGGAGGAAGCCTGTCCAGAAGCTGCGATCTTCCGACGGCCCGACATCGACACCCAGGACCTGGCGCTCGCCCTCACTGGTAATCCCGACCGCCACGACCGTGGCCTGACTGGTGACACGCCCGTCGACGCGGACCTTGTGATACGTCGCGTCGAGCCACAGGTAGCGATGCTCGCCCGTCAGCGGACGCGTGCGGAACGCGGTGATCGTCGTGTCCAACTCGCCGCAGATCCGCGACACCTCTGACTTCGAGATCCCGTCGATCCCCAACGCCTTCACGAGGTCGTCAACCTTCCGCGTGGAGATGCCGTGGACCCACGCCTCCTGCACCACCGCGAGCAGGGCGTGCTCCGCGCGGCGCCTGGGCTGCAGCAAGGCGGGGAAATACGTGCCCGGCGTCACCTTCGGGATCGCCAGCTCGATTGTGCCGACCCGCGTATCCCACGTGCGGGTCCGTGAACCATTGCGGTACGCCGTGCGCTCGTGCCGTTCGGCGCCGATCAACCCGGCCACTTCGGATTCCATCAACGCTTGCGAGAGCACCCGAATGCCTTCGCGCAGGACGTCCCCATCCTGTTCTGCCAAGAGCTTGCCTACGAACGCAGAAAGATCCATCCTTGGCTTGGCCATCGTGTCGTCGCCCTCCGTGTGGTGCCTTCTTTGCCGAGAAAGAACTCACGGAACGATGCACGATGGTCCTCGATCCTGTCTACCGAGCAACCCTCACCGAATTTCCACCACGTCCTGGGACTCTAACTGGCAGGTTCGTGTCACCCTGCAGAAAAGCCACAAGTCCAAGCTCGCCGCGCGCGCGATTTGCCCAACCCGCCTCGCCGAGCTTTTGCGCCAGCGCCAGCGCTTCAGTCCAGGAACGTTGCGACAGCGGCGGGTCCAGGTCCTCGTCCGTCTCCCCTTTGATGATCAGCACGCGAAGCCGGAGCCGCTCGTCGTTCTCAACGATCGGATCATCGAGGTAACCACTGAGACGTTCGGAGACCTCTGGTACTGGGAGCGTCGGCAGCTGTCTGCGCAGCTGGCTTACTTCCGCGTAGAGAGCGTTTTTGTTGTCGCCGCTGCGGGCGAACGCTTCGCGCGCTTGAGCGTAGAGCGGCTCGGCGCGCGTCCACACGCGCAGCCACGCCAGGCGATCTGCTTCTGCGAGGAGCTTATGAGGATTTGCGTCTTGTCCGAAGGAAGGGGAGCGCAGGAGAACCGCGAGTACAACACCGACGCAGCCGACCAGGTGAAAACGGTCGTACGCCATGATTCCCTTCCCAGGTTCGCAGGGGCGCCACCTATCTTCTACATCTGCAGGCCTCGGGTTTCAAGCCACAGAGTTGTGATCAGAATAACGGAAGAGCTTCCGATTGGAAAGTCCCGATCACGAGAGTCCTGAGTCGAAATCAGGAATCGGCGGGGCGCCGTGCGAGATCTCGATTCAAGCTGTCGACGAGTTCGAGCGCGGTCAGAACAATGGCGCCGGCGAAGCTCTTCGACACCCGGCTTTCCGGGAAGTCGTCGCGATGTTGCGCGAAGTCACCAATGGACTGGAGTGCATCCAAGAGGAGCGCTGTGGGCTTCGTAACGTGCTTCGCCATCGGGCGAATGTTGTCGGCGCCCGTCGCAAGCCTGAGAACATTGCACTGTGCACCCTGCTTGCGCGGGAGACGCTGGGCGGTATCGAGCCACTGAAGTCGTTCGCCGCCTTGCTTCCACTCGTTGACCCATGCCTCGGGCAATTTCTGGTTCAGTCCAAGCTCCGCATCCCAGATCAGTGCCAAACACCGACTCGCAATGCTTCGCACCCATTTGAGCGCCAGCTCAGGATCGGGCTCCAGATCCCGAACAGCGCTCTGAAGAAATCCACGCAAGGTAGCATCAGTTCTGGTAATCAGAATCTGTGCAAGTCGGTGCTCTAACAAGCTGCGGATATTAGCCTCGAAGACTTCTGCGGTTCCGAATAGGCGTTTCAGGTCCGCCACGGCTGGCGCTTGTTGAAGGGCGAACTTTGCCATCAACCGGCAAGAGGGCCGCATCCGATTGCCCGCGATCGTCGCCAGCCCGTGTTGTTCCAGGGCTCGCTGTCGGCCGTCCGAGAACTCCGACGCTGGCAACCCGTCGGTCTCTCTCGACGCCAGCGTTGCAACGTCCGATCTCGTATCGAGGTCACAGTCCTCCCACAGCTGGGACAGGACCTGTCGGCGCTTTGCCAGCGTTGATGCAGCCGCCGTGTCAACGTCGTTCTTGGAACAGTTGGTCCCAGCCTTGAGGACCTGCGACACTTGTTCGAGCAAAGCAATCGCGAGCACGGGTACGCCGCCGGACCAATTGACGAACTCCTTCCGCCCCGATCCGTCAATTGCGACTCCAGCCTGCTCTAATGGAATCAGCAGGTCGTTCCAGTCCGATTCGTCGAATGCTCCGACATTGATCGGCGTGTCGTAGAAGATCTCCCAGAAGTCCGACGTCTGCGAATCCTCCGTCTTGCAGAGTTCTCGAAGAGGACGACGGCTGCCCGTGACCAATCGGACGCTACCCTTTTGTGCCAGCGCGCGAAGCTGGTCCCACAGGTTCCGCGTAAGGCCCGTCCCCGCGAGAACATGATCGAACCCGTCCAAGACAAGGAGGACGCGCTTCTTCTCCTTTTCCAGTTCATCCGCGACGAAGATAAGCAATTCGTGTACGCCTTCATTCGCAGGTTCGATGAATTCTGCGAGGTGAGGCGCCGTTTGATGCAGTGCCTGCTTCAGAAGCTCCGAGAATCGCTTCCTAAAGTCGCCGTCCGTAAGCGGCGGCGCATGCCTGAGATCCAGGTACGCAGCACCGACATAGTGTGCGGATCCTGACCGATGTCTCGCTGCCAGGTGACTCAAAAGGACGGACTTTCCGAACAGTGTCGGACCGACAACTTGGACGTGATCCGGAGAGGGCTTCAAGAGGTGACGCTCAAGCTGATCGAGAAGTCGCTTGCGTCCGAGCATGG
>JACDDJ010000256.1 GCA_013817065.1 Acidobacteriota bacterium | reverse complement strand
GAACAGCAGACCATCCGGATCGTACGCCGCCAATTTCCCGGGGCCGATTTGCGCGACTCGCATGGCCGATCCGTCCAACATTATCAGATGGGCTGCGTTCAGCGATGAGTGAGGCGCGCATCGGACGCGTGCTGGTCGCGAGTCTGCACCAGGCGATCGCCGACGTGCTGCCGATGCGGCTGGAGTTCTACGAGAACTGGCTCAACGCGTCAGGCTTGCGGGGGGGCACCATCGGGCTGGCGCCGCTGTCGGCAGTCCTCAGCTTCCTGCGGCAGGAAGGTCCGGCCTACGACGAGATCACCAGGCGTGCGGGCGGCTACGCCGCCGAGTGGACGGTGCGCAGCCTGCCGGGGATGGAGCGGCGGCTGATCAACGTCCTGCCGATGCCGTTGCGGGTTCGAGCCGCCCTGCGTGCCGGCCGAATGCTGATCCGCAATACCTACCCCGGCTCCCGCGCGCTGATGAAGCTGAAGAAGGGGGAGGCGTCGGTGGATCTGCGCGGCTCCCTGTTCTGCGAAGTCCGTGAAGCGTCGGCGCTGCCGCTCTGCGGCTTCTACGCCGCCGCGCTCGGGCGCGTCCTGCAACTGTTCTCGATCGAGGCCCGGATGCAGGTAGTCGAGTGTCGTGCGTCGGGAACGCGTCAGGGCTGTACGTTCGCCATCGCGCTCTCGACGTCTCCAGTCGTCGAGGTGCCGGAGCATGTCGCATAGGTTCATAGGTGCGGTCGTTGCCGCGCTGCTACTGATCGCGGCAGCGCCCGTCTGGGCGCAGCCGGCGGGCAGCCGCGTGCTGGTGATGCCGTTCGACAACCCGCAGCGCGAACCGCGGCTTCACTGGATCGGCGAGGCCGCCAGCCTGCTCGTCGCCGATGAATTGAACGCGCGCGGGGTGTCGGCGATCCGCCGGGTCGAGCGGATCCGCGCCTTCGAACAGCTCCACCTGCCCGTCGCCGCAACCCTCAGCCGCGCCACCATCGTCAAAGTCGGTCAGCTGGTCGGCGCCTCGGAGGTCATCGTCGGCAGTGTTCGCTTTGACGGGGACGTGCTGGTGGTCGAAGCCAACGGCATACGCATCGACGTGGGGCGCGTGCAATCTCCGGTGTCGGAGCGCGGCCCGCTCGCCGACGTATTCGTCCTGTTCGAACGCCTGTCGGCGAAGCTTGCGTCCGGAGCACCGTTGCGAGGTGATCGGGCGGCACGCCCTCCCATCGAAGCATTCGAGGCGTACGTCAAGGGCCTCATGGCCGAAAGCACGACGACGCGCGCGACCTTCCTTGAAGAGGCGATCGAGAAGTATCCCGAGTACGACCGGGCCCACCTCGCGTTGTGGCAGGTGAGGCACGACCAGGCGGACTACGCGGCTGCGGTTGCGGCTGCACAGGCGGTTCCAGCTTCCTCGGCACTCGCGCAGCGTGGACGGTTCTTTGCGTCGGTATCGCTGCTCGAGTTGAACAAGTTCGATGAAGCGTTCGAGGGGTTCACGGCGTCTGCGGCCGGGGTGCCGTCGACCGTCACGGCTGCGGCGTTGAACAACCTCGGTATCGTCCAGCTGCGCCGCGGGTCGTTCGAGAGAGGCCTGCCGACGTACTTCTTCACCAAGGCGGCCGACGCCGACCCCGGTGATCCAGACATCCTCTTCAATCTCGGCTACGCCTACGTCCTCGAGAAGAACTATCAGGGAGCGATCTACTGGCTGCGTGAAACGCTGCGCCGCGACCCGACCGACGCCGAGGCGCACTACCTGCTCGGTGTGGCGCTGCAGCACACCGACAGCCCGGTGGAAGCAGCGCGCGAGACGGAACTCGCCAAGCAGCTGTCGTCGCAACTGCCGGAGCTCGAAAAACGCGCATTGGCGGAGAAGTCACCGGTACCTCGCGGCATGGCGCGGGTCCGTGAGGATCCCGAGTCGCGGGCCGGACAGCGGCCCGAGCAGACCATCGTCAACAGTGCCCAGAAAGAACAGCGCGAGCTCTCCGCGTTTCATCTCGATCGCGGCCGCCGGCTGTTCGAGCGGGAAGAGGACCGTGAAGCGCTGACGGAACTGAAGCGAGCCATTTACCTGTCGCCGTACGAAGCGCAGGCCCATCTGCTGGTCGGACGTATTCATCTGCGCGCCGGCCGTCCGGCCGATGCCGTTGAAGCGCTGAAGATCTCGATCTGGAGCGCCGACTCTGCGCCGGCGCGGGTCGCGCTTGCGGAGGCCTACCTGAAGCAGCAGAATACGGCAGCGGCCCGAACCGCGCTGGACCGCGCTCTCGCTCTCGATCCTGAGTCAGCAGATGCGAAGCGCCTGCTCGCCAGTCTCGCGGGTAAATAACGGGAAAACAGCGACCAACTTCCAACTGCCAACTTTCAAGGCAGTCATCGGCTTTTGAAAGTCGGAATTGGAAGCTGGGATGTAGGAGTTGATGGCTTTCACAGTTCGTGAGGGGGGGCGGTGACAACTCACATGCGCGCCTGGGTGTTGGTGCTCGCGGGCCTCTGCCTGCTCGCCGCGTCGGCCGGACGGGCGCAGCAGTCCGCCCCGGTCGTCTACACCGCCGAAGTGGACGGCATCATCCAGCCGGTCGTAGCCGAGTACGTCCGTAACACCATCCAGCAGGCAGACGCGGCCGGGGCCGCGCTGCTCGTTCTGACCCTTCGCACCCCGGGCGGACTGCTCGATTCGACTCGCGATATCAACACCGCCATCATCAACGCGAAAACGCCGGTCGTCGTCTGGGTCGGGCCGGCGGGTAGCCGGGCCGCGTCAGCGGGATTCCTGATCACCATGGCGGCCGATGTCGCCGCGATGGCGCCCGGCACCCACATCGGCGCGGCGCACCCGGTGTCTGGCGACGGCGGCAAGATGGACGACACGATGGCGAAGAAAGTGGCGTCCGACACTGCCAGCTATGGACGCACACTGGCGCAACAGCGGCGCCGCAACGCCGTCCTGATCGAACAGGCGGTCATCGACAGCCGGTCGTTCACGGAGCAGGAAGCCGCTGGTGCCGTGCCGCCGCTGGTCGAGGTGGTCGCAGCGGATGTGACCGACCTGCTGCAGAAGCTCGATGGTCGGACGATCACGAGATTCGACGGGCGAGAGCACGTCTTGAGACTGTCCGGCGCGACGCGGCAGGCCGTTGAGATGAGCTGGGCGCAGCGGATGCTCAGTGCGATCGCGCACCCGCAGGTGGCCTATCTGCTGCTGACGCTCGGCATGCTTGGCCTGACGGTGGAGTTCTGGAATCCGGGATCGATCTTTCCGGGCGTGGCCGGCGGCATCTGCCTGCTGCTGGCGTTCTTCGCATTACGGGTGCTGCCGGTGAGCTACGCAGGTGTGCTGCTGATCCTCCTCGGGATCATCCTGCTGATCCTCGAGGTCAAGGTGACGAGCTTTGGCGTCCTCGCGGTCGGTGGGGTAGTGGCACTGTTCTTTGGATCGCTGATGCTGATCGACTCGCCGCTGCCCGAGATGCAGATCGGCCTGCGCATGATCGTCCCGATCACGCTCTCGATCGCTGCAATCCTCCTGTTCCTGGTCCGCCTCGCCGTCCAGGCGCAGCGGCAGCGAAGCGTGACCGGCGAGGCCGGCATGCTCGATGAGGTCGGCCATGCAATGAGCTCGATCAGTGCCGGCGGTGTCGGACGGGTCCAGGCCCACGGCGAGATCTGGACGGCGACCTCGGATCAGGACGTGGCGGCCGGCGATCGTGTCAAGATCGTAGCGGTACAGGGGCTGCTGCTGACCGTCCGCCGCGTGTGAGTCTGTCTCCCCGCCCGCCCAACCGTGGTGCGATGCTGAATCGGACCTCGAAGTCGGATGTTTTCTCTTGAAGGAGTTGTGACGTGCCGTTTTCTCCCGTGCTCATCGTCATCGTGGTGCTCGCGTTCTACCTGCTCAGCTCGATCAAGGTTCTGAACGAATACGAGCGGGCGGTCGTCTTCCGGCTCGGTAAGTTGCTCGCGGAACCCAAGGGGCCGGGCGTCATTTTCGTGTTTGCGCCGATCGACAAGATGGTGCGGGTGAGCCTGCGGACGGTCGTCATGGACGTTCCGCCCCAGGACGTGATCACGCGTGACAACGTCTCGGTCAAGGTCAACGCCGTGGTCTACTTCCGTGTGATGGACCCGCGGCGGGCGATCGTCGAGGTCGAGAGCTACCACTACGCCACTTCCCAGCTGGCGCAGACCACGTTGCGCAGCGTGCTCGGCCAGGTGGAAATGGACGACCTGCTTTCCGAGCGGGATCGCTTGAACCTTCAGCTGCAGCAGATCCTCGATCAGCACACCGATCCATGGGGAGTCAAGGTCTCCTCCGTAGAGGTGAAACACGTCGATTTACCGCCCGACATGCAGCGCGCGATGGCTCGTCAGGCGGAAGCCGAGCGTGAGAAGCGTGCTAAAATCATCCACGCAGCAGGTGAGTTGGAGGCGTCGGAGAAACTTGCGCAGGCTGCCGGCGTGATCGCGACCGAGCCGATGTCGATCACCCTTCGTTATCTGCAGACACTCACGGAGATCGCCTCGGAGAAGAACTCGACGATCATCTTCCCGCTCCCGATCGAGCTCATTCACCTGTTTTCGAACAAGAAATAAACCGATAGTAAAGGGACCGGACCTTTGATGGTTGCGGTCTTCTGAAAAGGCGCAGGCGTGCCCGACCTGAGAGACGACACGACAGACGACGGATTTCACGAGATCCAGTTGAGCAGGAAGCAGCTTGTCTTCCTGTTCATGGTGTCGAGCGTCGCGCTCATTCTCGTCTTCCTCTTCGGCGTCCTGGTTGGTCGCGGTACTACGTTCAAGGAACCTGAAGTGTCGATTGCCTCGGACCAATCGGCCGAGATCCAGTCGACCCCTCCGGAAGATCCGAAGCCGATCCCGGCCGAAGACCCTGCCGGTGCGCCGCCAGCCGGTCCCTTGTCGTATCCGACTGTGCTCACTGACAAGACGTCGGACGTTCCTGCGGCACCCAAGCCCACTGTTGAGCCGCCAGCAGCCGCTCCCGCCGATGAGCCAAAAGCGCCAGCGGTCAAGCCTGATGCCCCGGTGGCGAGGCCTGCAGACACAGGGCTGAATGTGCCGACCTCAGGCAAGCCCGGACAGTGGGTCATCCAGGTGGCGGCGCTCAAGACGCGCCGTGCCGCCGCGGAATCAGTCCAGCGCCTGATTGGCAAGGGCTACGACGCGTACCTCGAAGACACGGCGAAGGGTCTTTATCGCGTCCGGATCGGCAAGTTCAAGGACCGTGATGACGCGCTGCGCGTCGCGCGACGCCTCGAGAAGGAAGAGGGCACAAAATCGGTCGTTTCGCGCTAGCCCTCCTCTCGGGAGCGCTCCTCGCGCTCAGCTTCCCGAAACACGGGCATCCGGCTTTTGCGTGGATCGCGCTCGCGCCTCTCATCATCGCGGTGTGGCGTGCGACGTCACTCCGCCAATCCTTCTTCCTCGGGCTGCTCGCCGGCGGGGTCTACTTCTGGGGGACGCTCTACTGGCTGATCGAGACGATGACGACGTTTGGCGGGCTGGCCTGGCCGATTGCATTCGTCGCCGCATTTCTGCTGGTCGCCTACCTGTCGCTCTTCCCGGCAGCATTTGCCGTGCTGCTCGCCCGCAGCCAGCGCGCCTTCGGTCCATCGGCCCTCGTCCTGGCGGCGCCGCTCTGGGTCACGACCGAACTTGGCCGCCACTACGTCTGGGACGGCTTCCCCTGGGCACTTCTCGGCTACAGCCAGGTCACCGTCCTGCCCGTCGCGCAGTCGGCCAGCCTGGTCGGCGTGTATGGACTGTCGGCGCTGCTGGCCTTCACGGCAACCGGCGCCGCGGCACTGGCCCTGTTCCGTGGGCGTGCGCGAGTAAGCTACCCGGTCGTCGCCGCCGCGATCGTCATGGTCTGCGTGCTCTGGGGTAACGCCCGCCTGGCGCGATCGGCACTGCTGCAGGCCGGCACACCGGTTCGCGTCGCGGTGATCCAGGGAAACATCGCGCAGGACGACAAGTGGAACCCGGCGCTGCGCGACACCATCACCGACAAGTACATCGCGATGACCCGCACCGCACTCGACGGCGGCGCGACGTTCATCCTGTGGCCCGAGTCGTCCACACCGTTCTACTTCGAGCACGACCTGCTGCGCGGCGGTGACATCCGGCGGCTCGCGCGCGAGGCTGGCGCGACGCTGCTGATCGGCAGCGACCAGGTCGAGTCCCTGCAAGCCGTCGCCGAGCAGAAGGCCGAAGCGCGTTACTACAACGCGGCGTTCCTGGTGAAGCCCGATGGACAGGTCGGCGCGGTCTATCGCAAGATGCACCTCGTCCCCTTCGGCGAGTACGTGCCGCTCAAGGACCTGCTGTTCTTCGTCGGACCGATCGTCGAAGCGGTGTCGGCCTTCACGCCTGGCAGCGACCCGGTCCTGTTGACGGTCGATGGCCACATGGTGAGCACCGCGATCTGCTACGAGGTGATCTTCCCGAACCTGATCCGCCAGTTCGTGAACGGCGGCAGCGAGCTGCTCACCACCATCACGAACGACGCCTGGTACGGCCGCTCATCCGCCGCGTATCAACACTGGGAACAGTCGTCGATGCGAGCGATCGAGCAGGGTCGCTACCTCGCGCGCGCTGCCAACACCGGCATCAGCGGGTTCGTCGACCCCTACGGCCGCGTGGTGGAGAAGACCGACCTGTTCCACGAAGCGATCCTCATCGGCGACCTCCGGTTCATCACCGACCGTACTGTCTATAGCCGGACCGGAGATCTAGTCGCCTGGATGTCGCTGGC
>JACDDJ010000255.1 GCA_013817065.1 Acidobacteriota bacterium | reverse complement strand
CCCGTGCGCAGCATCCTCGGTCGCATCGACCGCCGCCGCCTGCGTCGTCAGCGCCGCGATCTCCTCGCGCAATCGCTGCTCCTCGGTACGCATCCGGCCGTAACTCATCGCTTTGTGCTTACTCGCACTGGCTTTCACCTTCGACCCATCGACCGCCAAGGCCCCGAGCTTGACGACCCCCGCTTCGCGCGCGATCTGCACGACCTGCACGAACAGCACCTCGAAGGCGGCCAGGTGCTGCTGGCGAAACTCGGCGATCGTCCGGTGCGCCGGGAAATTGCCCGCCGCCAACACGCGATACGCGACGTCCTCTTCCAACTTCCGTGCAATCCGTCGCGACGAGAACGTCCCGGTCGCATACGCGTAGAGCAGCACCGTCACCATCATCTGTGGATCGAACGGCTGATTGCGCCGGCCATCCCCATCGTAGGGCGCGTACAATGCTTGGAGATCCAGCGCCGCGACGGTGTCGGCGATAAAGAACCCGAGATGCCCTTCCGGGAGCCAGTCGCGTGGTGACGGCGGAAACAGCAACGACTGATCGGGCGCGCACGGACGAAATGTCGTCGGCACATCTAACTGATATGGAATGACCCTTTGTCAAGCCCCCATCCTGCGATGGAGATGTGACTCTCGCCGGCAAGCGTCAGCTTGCCGGCATAAAAGCCTTCGCGCATCTTCTGACATTGCAAGGGCGACGCACGCGTCAGTGCGCGGGCCGCGAAGACGACGGACGATCGAGGGCGCTTCGACGACGAGTCACTCTGATATTCGGTGGTTACCGCGATTGCTCGCAGCAGAGCACACATGACAGTACTTCGTCGGGAGGACGTGCAGTCTAAGGTCGCGAGTTGGGGCAAATGTCCGTATCGCATAGTTAGGTCGCCGATCCTCACATTCGTGCCTCTAATCATCCGCCGTCTTCGCGGTCCGTTCACTGACGCCCGCATCGGGTCTCATTCACCTCTCGTCGCCGTTGCGCACACGTGCGTGCGGTTATTTCGCCGGTACCGCCGGTTGAAGCGCGGCCCACAGAAAACCGGCGAGCTCGCGAGCGATGGCCACCGCGATCTTCGACGCTGGCTTATGTTGTTCGGCCAGGCGGCGGAATCGACGACAGAGGCGTTGCTGGGCTTTATCCGCGATCGCAATCACGCGGCCCGGTTGCCCTTTCCGTCGTTTCATCAGCGCGACGCCGATGCTCGGTCGATGTTGATAGTGCCACGCGGTTTCCACCAGCAGTCGGCGGACCAGCGTGTTCCCGGTGCGCGTGATGGGACCGCGCCGCTGTTTCTCCCCGCTCGAGGCTTCCCCCGGCACGAGTCCGAGATACGCCATCAACGCGCGGGCCGACGGGAACCGACGGAAGTCATGCAACTCGGCGAGGATTAGGATCGCGGTCAACGTGTCGATCCTGCGGAAGCACCGCAACCAGCCGACCGGCTCGCGATACGGATCCGTCTGAGCGATCTCGCTCAGCCTGGCATCCAGTTCCATCAGTCGCGCTTCGAGATGATCGATCGCCAGCTGATAGTCATCGACCACGACGCGCTCGGCCGGCTGGGCCCACGTCAGGCTCTGGATCCACTGGCGATGCGCGCGTGTCCAGTTGCGACCACTGAAGTGCAGGCCCCGCCGGAGCAGCAGCTTTCCCAATCGATGCCGGCTCCGTTGCAAATCCTCGCGGGCATCGTCCCGGGCGCGGCACAGGTCTCGCACGGCCTCCTCCTCCGGCGTCGGCGGCCGCACCTCCGTGAGCAATCCCGCCCGATGCAGCTCGACCAACTTCTGTGCATCCCGGCGGTTCGTCTTGATCCGCTCGCCAGGCTTGCGGGGGATCAGCGCCGGCGCGATCACCTGACAGTGCAGGCGTTCCGTAGTCATCTGCCGCTGCAACGCATACCCGCAGGGCCCCGCTTCGTAACAACACCGCACGTCCCCTGGGGCCTCGCGCTCGAGCTTCCGCACCAAGCGGCTCACCGCCTTCGGTTCGTTCGGTACCGTCCACGTCACCGGCGTCGGGTTCTCCCCAACCAGCATCGCGATAAAGAGATCCTTCTTGTGCGCGTCAATCCCCACGTGCGTGATAACGTCCTTCATGACCGGCTCCCTTCGATGCGGCTCTGGCGCCGTGTGGTGCCAACCCGCGCTGTCGGTGGCTCTGTCCACCGTGGTTGAGTGCTGCAACGCACTACAACGTTACGATGGAGAGCCGGTCATTCCATATTGTCTATACGTACCACCCAGCCCAAACGTTTCTGCCGCGCAGACTCCTAGAGAGGTTCGCGCGTTACGGCCATCGCAGATGCGTCAGCTAGAAGCTTGCTTGGTGCCGTTTGCCAGAAAACGCAGCCGTCCCGTTGACGCCGCGGAGTTAATCCTGGAGCCAGTCTGAAAAGACTGGGTCTGCGCGTGAGCCATGCTTGCAGCGGGCTGACGTTGCCGGCATTCGTTCGTCTGATGCCGATTGTGTCTGCGGAGAGGCAGTGACGCCGAGCGGCCTGCTTATCACTGCCGCCGGTGCCCTGTTGATCCCTGACGAGACCGCTAAGAGCAACTATCCGGGTGCTCTTTGGCGCTCGAGAAAAATCCGTATGAATTAAGGAGAAAAAAGGGCGACGCGAAGGGATAACGAAAGGCGTGTCGCGCGTAACCGATTGAAAACAATGGCTCGCCGCACTGGACGATTTCCGCAACTGGCTCATCCGAGAAGCTGCGTAAACAGGCCTATTTTCGAGGATCGAGTCCGGTGCCAGCCCTGCTACTCCATCACTCGTATGTCATCGCGCTGCGCGCCGGGCATCGCCGATAGCGCGTCATTCTTCAGATTCTACCGGTCGCGTTTTGTAGGCGCTTGAAAGCACCGGATCGATCCGGGCAGCCTGTTCTAGAGCCCATGCACTCCACGAATCCAGCTCTTCCGCAGACATAGGGTCTGGCGCGGCGTCGTTCGCACAACGGACAGCGTCCACGTAAGCTCTGATTTGACGAGCCTGCTCTAGAGCCCGCGCCTGACCCAGCAGATGATCGGAGCGTGCCTGCTCTCGCTTGTCCTGCCGGACCCGGCGCTGCCGTTCCTCCTCGATCTTCCTCTTCCGCTCGGCATCTTCGAGTTCGGCGTTGCGCGTGATGCGCCAGGCGTGCGCGCCGGCTACGGCGTCGCGCAACGTCTCCTCAGCGAAGACGATAGCGGCGGCGGCGACCTCGCGAAGCTGCCGCTCAAGGGGCGCGCCGGGCTTGTCCTGCCAGGAGGGGCCACTGGGCGCGCCGGACCAGCCGCGCCTGAATGAGAGCTGCACAGCGTCCTTATCGCTGCGAGGCCTGAACGGGTCGCCGTGAAACTCGCGCTCGGCCTGCTTGGCCGCGGCGACGCCGTCCACGAGAAGCGGGATCGTCGTATCGCCAACCGTCACCGAGAGATCCCGGCCGTACTTGCCCGAAAGGTGGGGATGCATGCCACTGCGCGTCAAGCAGATGAACAGAGCGTTGAGAATCCGCAGCCGCCGCTTCTCGAACGGCGAGGCAAAGAGGGGATCGTTCCAGGAGGACGGATACGGAGATTCCTTCTGCTTGCAGGCGCGCTCCTCGTCCGCAGCGAGACACTTCGCGACCTGCGAGAGTGCCAGCCGTGGGTGTCGCCGAGCGGAAGCGGCATCTTGCGTACGAGCGCAGCAGCCTGCGCCCGCACGTCATCCATATCCGACGTGAAGATCGGCGCGGGCGGCATCGGCGAATTGAGGATGTCGGCGTCGGACTCGCGATCGTCGCCCCGCGCGCTGCGCTCTATCCAAATTGTTTCGCGCTGCCCGAGTGCGCGGGCCGGCAGCGGCCAGCGTTCGACCTTCTTGCCGGCCTGGAGCTTCGCCCAGTAGCCGCGGGCAGGGACGGGGATGTTAGCTGAGGCGCAGATCTTGGCGAGGCCGCGATCGGAAAGCGAGAGCTTTTTCGCAAGGCTCTGCATCGGCTCGGACCATGCGAGCTCGTACATTTCGAGTCGGGTGAGGGTGCGCATCTTCCGAATCTCCAGGACGGAATCCCATAGCTGTCGCGGCCACATAGCGCCGTCAACAGAGAATAGATTCTGAGGTCTCCGACAAAACACTTCCGCCTGACGATAGCGTCATGGAACGGTTACGCCGGACGGTCGTCCAGCTGGAAGAAGCGAAGCGGTTCATCCTCGACGGCGAGATCTCGCTTCGTAACTTCTGAAATCTGTTTTGACATCTTTTGGTTGCGCCCATCTTTGCCGCGGATCGCCAGCATGCTACCGCTGACAGAGCCAGTGCATTACACGGTCAACCTTGCGACCTTGGCGACGACCCGTTGCTAGTCCTCCGGTACTCCCACGCACCAAAGCGTTGCCGAGCCGACGAAGCGGGATGGCGAACTGTTCGGTGCCGGTCAGGAGTCGCAGCGTCCGAAGCGTAACGCCCTTCGGAATCGCAAGAGCGCGTCCTAAGCGTCCTCCTGAATAATCCCTTGCCATTCCATATTCTGGATTCTAGAATATGGAATGGCTCAAGCGCTGTTGCCGCAGGACGTGCTGGTCTTGTTGAAGCTGGTCAGCTATGGAGGGCGGCGCCCGCCGATGGCTCAGGTCGCCGGAGACCTCGGGCTTAGTCCGTCCCAGGTGCATGCGTCACTCAAGCGGCTCGAACGCTCGCGACTGATCGCGCCTTCGACGAACGAGCCGCAACTACGGGCCGTCGAAGAGTTTTTGCTCCACGGGGTGAAATACGCATTCCCCGCGATTCGCGGTGAGGCCACTCGCGGAATGCTCACCGCGTATGCCGCGCCCCCCCTTAGCGAAGCGATCGCGGCAGGTGGGGATCTCCCACCCGTCTGGCCAGATCCCGAAGGTGGCGTGCGCGGGGTAACGCTGGAGCCGCTGCACAAAGCCGCCCCAAAGGCGGCGAAACAAGATCCTTTACTCTACGAACTGCTCACCCTGCTGGACGCGCTCCGCGACGGGCGAACCCGTGAGCGACAGCTCGCGGAACGGGAACTCACGACACGGCTTCGGAGGCAACTCCGTGACTGATCCGAACCGCGCGCTTTTCGAATCCGTCGTCAGTCTCCTCGCACCCGTCCTCGATGAACTCGTCTTTGTCGGCGGATGTACGACCGGCATCTTCGTCACCGATCCAGCCGCCGGCGACATTCGACCGACCAAGGACGTCGACGCCATCGTGGATGTCACCTCGTACGCGCAGTACACCGTGCTCTCGGACAGGCTGCGCGCACTGGGACTCGTTGAGGACACCTCTGAGGGCGCGCCGCTCTGCCGCTGGCGACAAGGTAGTGTCATCGTCGACGTGATGCCAACTGACGCGAGCGTGCTGGGATTCAGCAACCGTTGGTATCCGCTGGCGATCGCCACGGCCCAGCGACTCGACATCGCAGGGCATGCCGCTCGTATCGTCACGCCGGCGCTATTTATTGCGACGAAGCTCGAAGCTTTTCATGGTCGTGGGCACGACGACGTCTTCGCGAGCCACGATCTCGAAGACATCATTACTGTCGTGGACGGTCGCCCGGAAATTGTGGACGATGTCGCTGCTGCTGATGAACAGGCCCGTGCCTACATCTCGGCGGACATTCGATCGCTTCTGGACAACCCGGATTTCGTGGAGGCGCTGGCTGGCTTCCTCCTGCCCGATGCCGCCAGCCAGGCTCGACGGACCATCTTAGAACAGCGTCTGGAAGCTCTCGCGCGGTCTGGCGCGCCTCTTCCCTGACACCTTCCCCGACGAGGATCAACGGCACGGTTGATCCCTGACGAGATCGCTAAGAGCAACCATCCGGGTGCTCTTTAGCGCTCAAGAAAAACCCGCGTGAATTAAGGAGAAAAAAGGGCAACGCGAAGGGACGACGAAAGACTCGTCGCGCGTAACTGATTGAAACAATGGCTCCTCGGGCTGGACTCGAACCAGCAACCCTCCGGTTAACAGGCGGAAACAACGTCGTTAGCCGCGGTTTGCGGCGGCTTGCTGGAGACTGCCGAATCGGGCGGCTGTCGAGAGAAGCATCGAATGATTGCCGGCCCCTTTCTGTGCTGGCGTTGCTGCCGTTTGCCGCCCTTTGTGGTATCCAAAGGGCAAGAAAAGGGCAATGAATCGGACCGGCTTTGCGGGAGGGCTCATTCAGAGAGAGGATGGAGCCCATGGGCCGAACGAGCAAGTATCCCCGAGAGTTACGTGAGCGAGCCGTACGCATGGTGTTCGAGCACGTGCGCGAGCCCATCGCAGTGGGCGACGATCAAGTCCGTCGCCGAGAAGCTGGATTGCACGACGGAGGTCTTACGCCGCTGGGTGCGCCAAGCCGAACGCGATGCCGGGCAGCGCCCGGGCCTGACCACCGTCGATCAGCAGCGCGTCAAGGAATTGGAGCGCGAGAATCGCGAGCTGAAGCGCGCGAATGACATCCTGCGCACGGCGTCCGCGTTTTTCGCCCAGGCGGAGCTCGACCGCCGACTGAAATGATGGTGGCGTACATCCACGCGCACCGCGACGTCCACGGGATCGAGCCGATCTGCGCTCTGCTGCCGATCGCCCCTTCGACGTACTGGCGTCACAAAGCGCAGCAGGCCGATGCCACGCGGCGCTCGGCGCGCGCGCAGCGCGATGACGAGCTGAAGCGCGCGATCACGCGGGTGTGGCACGAACAGGAGCAAGTCTACGGCGCCGAAAAGGTGTGGCGGCAACTGGGACGCGAGCAGATTCCAGCCGCCCGCTGCACCGTCGAACGGCTGATGAAGGACCTGGAGCTGCGCGGGGT
>JACDDJ010000254.1:4420-6778 GCA_013817065.1 Acidobacteriota bacterium | reverse complement strand
CTCTTCGATAATGAGCTCGAGATATCGATAGCGGTAGATGTAGTAGGCCAGCAATACGGACGGAAGCAGCGAACCCAGATTGGCGACAGTCTTAAGATAAAGGCCCAGGGTAGTCCCGTCACCTAAGCCCAGCGCTAACGCGGCAAGAATCACTATGCCAATAGCCACAAAGGACGCGGCCAGCGTGCGCATAATCCGTTGCTCGCTGCGATTCGTGCTATTCCGGGCAATCAGCAATTCGGTGACAGCGATCAATCCCAGCACATAAGCAATCCAGAAGGCAAACGGGAAGACGAAAAACTTTAGCTTGGTCAGCATCGGCGCGTAGTCGCCGATCCAAATCTGCCAAAGTGCAATTACCAGGAAGATGGTCGGGAAATAGGAGAGATAGACCCGGATCTTTTCATTGCGGGTTAGCGGCCGTCCTCGGGAGTCGGCCCAAAGATGCAGATGAACGTGGAGCAGGAAGGAATAGGCAAAGGTGATACTGACGACTGCGATTGAATCCGCAAGTCTCAGGAGGGTGTTCCATGTATCAAGACCGAGACCAAAGAGTCCGTGCAGCGTTATGAAGAGATTACTTGTGTGCCATCCGCCCATGGTCAGCGCCAGGGCAAAAAGAACGCGCTCCAGATTGGTCAACTTGTGACGGCGGGAGATGAGCTGAGCGCCCATCCAAAGAGGCAAGACCGCTCCGATGCTGTAACCGACCAGTTGTAAGAGTCCGAGTGGGGACATTGCCGGAAGGCCAGCCCTTAGTCAGTTGTCAGTAGTGTGCTTTGTAGCTCCGCTCAAGATCCGAGAAGAGTACAAAGTACAAAGCACTAAGCACTAAGCACTAAGCACCCAGCACCCAGCACCCAGCACCCCAACCCGTAGCCCGTACAAGCAAAAGGGGTCGGTTCGCTTTCGCGGACCGGCCCCTTTGCTTCGTGAACTGGGCTCTTAAGCGCCGCCAGCCTTACGTGGCGCGCGGGGCGCTGAGGCCTTGCCCTTGGTGGTGGCCCGGCCGCCCTTGTCGCTCTTCAGTTGACGCTTCGGCTTGGCTTTGTTCTCGGCCCCCTCGGCGCCTTCAGCCTCACCCTCGGCCTTCTTGCCGCGGAGCCGTTCGGCTGCGGCGCGAAGACGGCCGCCGACGCCAGTCTTCTTCGGCTGCGCCGTGGCGCTGTCGTCGCCGGTCTCGGCGTTCGGATCGTACTCGCTGCCAACGAGCTCGATCTGTGCCTTCTCCGCGCTGTCACCACGGCGATAGCCGGTGCGCAGGATCCGCGTGTAACCGCCGGCCCGCGCTTCGAAGCGTGGCGCGATCGTGTCGAACAGCTTGCCGACGACATCCCGGTCCTGCAGGTCGCGCAGAACGAGCCGGCGGGCGTGGAGCTCTTTGCCGTCGGCCGCGCCGGCGGCGAGCCCGCGCTTGGCGATGCTGATGATGCGCTCGACAAAGGGCCGAAGCTCCTTGGCCTTCGGCACCGTCGTCTCGATCCGCTCATAGCGCAGCAGATCGGTGGCCTGGTTGCGGAGCATCGAGATGCGGTGCTCCGTGACGCGGCCGAGTTTCCGGTGACTGGTTCTGTGACGCATGACTTCCTGTCCTTGTTCGAACTAATCCGGACTATTCCTGGGCCGCAGCGGCGCCCTGGTCGAGACGCATACCGAGGCTGAGCCCCATCGTCGTCAGGATTTCCTTGATCTCGTTGAGCGACTTCCGGCCGAAGTTCTTCGTCTTCAGCATCTCGCCCTCGGTCTTCTGCACGAGTTCGCGGATGGTCCGGATGTTCGCGTTCTTGAGGCAGTTATAGGAGCGCACCGAGAGCTCCAGCTCCTCGACGCTCTTGTCGAGATTTTCGTTCGAGGCTGAGCGCGGCTGGTCGCCCGCGCCTTCGCTCTGCAGCTCGGCCACGTCTTCGAGGTTCACGAAGATGCTCAGGTGATCGCGAATCAGCTTCGATGACAGCGACACCGCGTCGCGCGGGGTGACCGAACCGTTGGTCCACACGTCGATCGTCAGCTTGTCGTAATCGGTGTTCTGACCG
The DNA here is from genome assembly GCA_013817065.1 of Acidobacteriota bacterium. Classification (GTDB taxonomy): domain Bacteria; phylum Acidobacteriota; class Vicinamibacteria; order Vicinamibacterales; family 2-12-FULL-66-21; genus JACDCA01. Next base: position 4,745 of record JACDDJ010000254.1, on the reverse strand, counting down.
ATACGAGCCGCCTCGACCAGGTAGTTGACCTTCTTGATCGGCGAGTGCACCGAGTCAATCGGGATCCAGCCGATGCCGAGATCCTCGTCAAAGTTCTTGTCGGCCGAGATATAGCCGCGGCCGCGCTTCACGCGCATCTCCATCACCAGCTTGCCGCTGTCGGCGACCGTCGCGACGTGAGCATCCGGCTCGAGAATTTCGACATCCGCGTCGGTCTGGATGTCACGCGCCCGCACTTCACCCGGCTTGGTGATGTTCAGGTACAGCGTCTTCACCGCATCGCTGTGCATCTTCAGCGGCACCTGCTTGATGTTCAGGATGATGT
>JACDDJ010000254.1:0-4410 GCA_013817065.1 Acidobacteriota bacterium | reverse complement strand
CGCCGGGTATCGGTGAGAACTCGTGCAGCACGCCCTCGATCTTCACTGCCGTGACAGCCGCGCCCTCGATCGACGAGAGCAGCACGCGCCGCATCGCATTACCGATCGTGGTGCCGAACCCACGCTCGAACGGCTGCGCATAGAAGCGCCCGAACCGGTCGTTGAGGGTCTCGCGCTCGAACTCGAGCCGCTTGGGCCGCTGAAAACCTTTCCAGAGCATCGCTATCTTCCTTTCGTTCGCGCATTCGGAACTGAACGCGCGCCAGACCCGCCGTTACACTCCCCGCCTCCCACCGCAGGTCTGGGTTGGCTGCGGGCAGGGAGCTTACTTACGCTTGCGCTTGTTATGGAAAAGGGTAAAGGCAAAATGGTAAAGAGCCTCTATTGCAGCAGAGTGCTGCTGTTCGAGCACTTTTCCATTTTCCATCTTCCATTTCCCTTACTTGCTGTACAACTCGACGATGAGCTGTTCCTGGACGGGCAGGTTGATCTGCTCGCGGGTCGGGAGCGACTGAACCCGACCGGTCAACTGGCCGGCGTCGAACTGCAGCCACTCGGGGATCCCGCGGCCCTTGACTTCCTCCATCGCGTGAACGATCGAGGCGTTCTGCGCGCTGGTGCCGCGGACGGTGATGGTGTCGCCCGCCTTCATCGAGTAGGACGGAATGTCGACCTTCTTGCCGTTGATCAGGAAGTGGCCGTGACGGATCTGCTGGCGCGCCTGCGCGCGCGAGGTCGCCAGGCCGAGCCGGTAGATGACGCTGTCGAAGCGGCGCTCGAGCAGCTGCAGCAGCGTCTCGCCGGTGATGCCGCGGGTCCGGTCCGCCATTTCGAAGTAGCGGCGGAACTGGTTCTCGAGCACGCCGTAGATGCGCTTGACCTTCTGCTTCTCACGCAGCTGCACGCCGTAGCCAACCATCTTGGCCTTGCGCAGCTTGCCGTGCTGGCCGGGCGGCAGGTTGCGCTTTTCGATCGCGCACTTCTCCGTGTAGCAGCGCTCTCCCTTGAGGAAAAGCTTCATGCCTTCGCGCCGGCAGAGCCGGCAAACAGGACCGATGTAACGTGCCATTCTTTATCCTTGAACTCTTGTCAAATTCCAACTACTCAACTTCCAATTTCCAACAACTCCCAATTTGGCGGTTGGAAGTTGGATGCTGGGAGTTTGCCGCGTCAGCGTCAGACTCGGCGCCGCTTGGGCGGCCGGCAGCCATTGTGCGGAATCGGCGTGACGTCGCGGATCGACTTCACCTCGATGCCGATCGTCTGCAGCGCGCGGATGGCCGATTCGCGTCCGGCGCCCGGTCCCTTGACCCGCACCTCGACGCTGCGCATGCCGATGGCCTTGGCGGAGTTACCGGCGGAGATGGCCGCCTGGGTCGCCGCGAATGGCGTGCCCTTCCGCGAGCCCTTGAAGCCGATGCCCCCGGCGCTCGACCACGCCACCACCGCGCCCTCGGCGTCGGTGATCGTGATGATCGTGTTGTTGAAGGAGGCCTGGATGTGCGCGAAGCCGTGGTGCACGACGCGCTTTTCGCCGCGCTTCTTGAAGGCCTTCTTCTTCGGGCGCCCTGCCGGCTTCTTGCCGCCTTCGCCGCCTGGTGCTGTCGGGTCTACCGCGTCGTTCTTTGCCATAATTAAACCGTCTTCTTCTTGGCGACCGCGCCCTTGCGCGGACCCTTGCGCGTGCGCGCGTTGGTCTTGGTCCGCTGGCCGCGCACCGGCAGGTTGCGGCGGTGGCGCAGGCCACGCCAGCTGCCGATTTCCATCAGCCGCTTGATGTTCATCGAGATCTCCTTGCGGAGGTCTCCTTCAACGCGCCCCTGCTCCTCGAGCACGCGGCTGATCTTCCGGACGTCGTCTTCCGACAGATCCTTGATCCGGATGTCCGGGCTGACGCCCGCCTCGGTCAGGATGTCACCTGAACGCTTGCGGCCGATCCCGTAGATGTAGGTCAGCCCGATTTCGATCCGCTTGGTCCGCGGAAGATCAACACCAGCGATACGTGCCATTGCTTACCCCTGCCTCTGCTTGTGCTTCTGATTCGTGCAGATCACGCGCACCACGCCACGGCGGCGGACCACCTTGCACTTGTCACAAATTCTCTTCACCGACGCTCGAACTTTCATTGTCTTACGACTCCCACAATTCTTCCCCGCGTCAGATCGCGCGGCGAAAGCTCCAGTCTGACCGTGTCGCCGATGAGCACCCGGATGAACGTCCGGCCCGGTCCGCCCGGCGCGTGTGCCGTGACCTGCCGCTGCCGATCGATCACCACCCGATACAACCCGCTCGGCAGCGCTTCCGTCACGGTGCCGACGACCGTACCCGAACCGTCTTCCCTCGGATCGTTCGTTTCATCGCCGGGGTCCCCTGCACCCCGGCTGGCGGCCTTCACTCGCTCTGGCTCCGTGTCCGGCCGCTCACCGAACGTGGCTCGCCGCCCGCGTCAGCACCAGGGGTCCACTTTTCGTGACCGCCACCGTGTGCTCGAAATGCGCCGACAGGCTGCCGTCGCGGGTCACCGCGGTCCAGCCGTCAGACAACATCTTCACGTGCGGCTTGCCGACGTTCACCATCGGCTCGATCGCGAGCGTCATGCCTTCAGCCAAACGCGGCCCGCGGCCCGGATCGCCGTAATTGGCAATCTGCGGATCCTCGTGCAGCGAGGCGCCGATGCCGTGGCCCACGAACTCGCGCACCACCGAAAACCCGTGCGCCTCGACGTGTGCCTGGATGGCGTGGCCGATGTCTGACACCCGCCCGCCGAGCCGCACCTGCTCGATGCCCTTGTCGAGCGACTCACGTGTCACCAGCAACAGTTCGGCCGCCCGCTCCGGAATCGCGCCGACCGGCACCGTGACCGCCGAATCACCGAAGAACCCATTCATCTTCACGCCCATGTCGAGCGAGATGATGTCGCCGGCCGCGAGCGGCTGCTTCGAGGGGATCCCGTGGATCACCTGCTCATTCACCGACGCACAGATCGTGTTCGGGTAGCCGCGGTAGCCCTTGAACGCCGGCTGCGCCCCCGCATCACGGACGAGCCGCTCGGCCGCCGCATCGAGATCCAGCGTCGATACGCCGGGCGCCACCATCGCGGCGATCTCCTCGAGGACCTCCGCCACGAGGACGCTCGCCGCACGCATCTTCTCGAGCTCCGCCGGTGACTTGCAGACGATCACAGCGTCGCGCTCCGTGCCGCCTCGTCGAGTGCCGACTTGATCTTCGCCGTCACGACGTCAGGCGGCTGGTTCCCGTCGATCGACCGGAAAGTAGACCGAGTCGAGTAATAGTCCACCAGCGGCTTGGTCTGCCGCAGGAACACCTTCAGCCGTTCACGCACGATCTCGACACCATCGTCGATCCGCGCCACCAGCGTGCCGCCGCAGGCCTGGCAGTTACCGGTCCACTCGACGACCGCGTTCACACCGCATTTGCTGCAGATGCGTCGCGTCGCCAGCCGGCGGACGAGCACATCTTCCGGCACCACGATATCGAGCACGACCAGCGGTCCGCGGCCATCCACCATCCCGTCGAGGGCCGCGGCCTGCACCACCGTGCGCGGGAAGCCGTCGAGCACGAAACCCACGCGCGCATCGGGGCGGTCGAGCCGCTCCGTAACGATCCCGATCATCACGTCGTCGCCGATCAGGTTGCCGGCTTCCATCGTCACCCTGGCGGCGAGACCCATTTCGGTGCCGGCCTGCACAGCCTCGCGCAGAATGTCGCCAGTCGAAATCTTGGGCAGCCCGTGTCCGCTCGCGAGGCGCTGCGCCTGGGTGCCCTTGCCCGCTCCGGGCGGGCCGAGCATCACCACGTTCAACGCCTGCGCTTCGGCGCCATGAGCCACCTGGTTACCCACGCCGTCCACGCATCCGCGTCTTCTTCATGAAACCGTCGTAATGCCTCATGATCAACTGCGATTCGACCTGCTGCACGGTGTCCATCGCGACACCGACGATGATCAGCAGCGAGGTGCCGCCGAAGAAGAACGTGATGCCGAGGCCGTCGGTGAAGAACCGCGGCAGCACCGCATATACCCGCTCGCCGATCACCGGAATCTGGTTCACTTTGAACCCGGATATCAGGAACTGCGGAATGATCGCGACAATCGCGAGGTACACCGCACCGACCAGCGTGATGCGCGTCAGGATGGTGTCGATGTGTTCGGCGGTGCGCTTTCCTGGCCGGATGCCGGGAATGAAGCCGCCGTACTTCCGCATGTTCTCGGCCACGTCATCCGGATTGAAGATGATCGCCGTGTAGAAGTAGCAGAAGAAAATGATGCCGGCCACATACAGCAGGTCATGCAGCGGCATGCCCATGCCGATCTGGTCGAGCGCCCGGCGCCATGGGCTTGTTACGTCGAACATCGGCGCGAACGTCGCCGGGAACGCCAGGATCGACGAC
>JACDDJ010000253.1 GCA_013817065.1 Acidobacteriota bacterium | reverse complement strand
GGTCCGCCCTGAGGCGCCGTGCCTGGCTGGGTCGGAGTTCCCGCCTGCGGAACCGGCGTCGGCGCGGCACCAGGCGCCGGCGGCCCACCGGGAGCAGCCGGAGGCCCCGCAACGCTGAACGACACGAAGTGGTTCTGCCAGGCGACGACGGAGCCGGAGGCGTCCACGCCGGCCTTGAGGAAGTGGTAGCCCGCAGGCCGGAAGACCTCCTGCTGCATCTCGTCCTCGCGTGACCAGCGCAACTGCACGGGTGCGCCGACGGTCTTGGCGATCACCGCGGTCTCGACGACATAGTCGTTATAGAGCCGGCGGCCGAAGCTGCCGCCCATGCGCGGCAGGTGGACGGTGACGTCGGCGGGCGTGATTGCAAGCGCGCGCGCGATCGTGGCGACAACGCCGCCGGGCTGCTGCGTGCCGGCCCACATCTCCAGCTTGCCGTCCTTGAAGATCGCCGTGGCGTTTGGCGGCTCCATCGGAGCGTGCGCGAGGAACGGGTAGTCGTACGCCGCTTCGACGACCTTGGCGGCCTGAGCGAAAGCGGCCGCGGGGTCCCCATCCTTGCGTGCCGTCGCGTGCGGTGCTTCCTTCGAGAGTTCCATCGCGCGCTTTGCAAAGCCGGCTGAGCTGTCGTTCGCGGCGACGCCGTCATCCCACTTGACGACCAGCTTCTTGCGCGCGGTGTCGGCGAGCCACCAGCTGTCGGCCACGATCGCGACACCGCTCATGGATCCGCCGCCGTTGCTCTCAGGGACGATGAAGGCATGGCGGATGCCGGGCAGCGCCTTGATCGCGTCGAGATTGGCGCTGATGGCCTTGCCGCCAATCACCGGACTGCGCTGATAAACCGCGTAGAGCATGCCCGGGAGCTTGATGTCACTGCCGAAGAGCGGCTGTCCCGTGACGATCTTGTGGTTGTCGACACCCGGGATCGGCTTGCCGATGATGCGATAGGTCTTCGGGTCCTTCAGCGTCAGTGTCGCCGGGTCCGGCGGCGCGATCTTCGCCGCGGCCGCCGCGAACTCACCGTAGCCGGCCGACTTGTTGGACCCGGCGTGCACGAGGCGTCCTGGCGTTGTCGTGATCTCACCGGCGGGCACGTTCCACGCCTGCGCCGCGGCGGCGATCAGCATGTGCCGGGCCGCGCCACCGATGCGGCGCATCGGCTCCCAGTTGGACGGCGTGGCGAAGCTTCCGCCCGCTGACTGCCCACCGTACTTCGCCGAGTCGAGGTCGCCCTGCTCGATGCGGACGTCCTTCCACTCGATGTCGAGCTCCTCGGCGATCAGCATCGGCAGCATGACTTTCACGCCCTGCCCGATCTCCGGGTTCTTGGCGACGATAGTGGCGATACCGTTGCCGTCGATCGAGACGAACGCGTTTGGATGCAGAGGCGGGGCAGCGTTGCCTTGACCCTGGGCCAGCAGCTCCAGGGGATCGAGGTAGCTGGCGAGCACGAACCCGCCGCCGGCGAGTGCGGTGACGCGAAGAAAACTGCGGCGACCGAGGGTCATGGCGGGGCTCATTTCACGTCTCCCGCGCGCGTGCCGCTCACCGAGCGTACGGCGTGGTGGATGCCCTGGCGGATCCGTATGTAGGTGCCGCAGCGGCACAGATTGGCGTTCATCGCGGTATCGATGTCAGCGTCCGTAGGATTCGGCCGAGCTGCAATCAATGCGGCGGCCGCCATGATCTGGCCGGCCTGGCAGTAGCCGCACTCAGGGACGTCGAGCGTCTCCCACGCCTTCTGCAGCGGGTGACTGCCGTCGGCTGAGAGGCCTTCGATCGTGACCACCGGGGCGCCGGCGACATTCGCAACTGGCGTCTGGCACGCTCTCACCGCGCGGCCGCGGAGATGGACGGTGCAGGCGCCGCACTGTCCGGTGCCGCAGCCGTACTTCGTCCCGGCAAGGTTGAGCACGTCGCGCAGGACCCAGAGCAGCGGCATATCCGGCGGTACATCTACGGTCGTGGATTTCCCGTTGAGAGTGAACGTCACAGCCATCGGCGGATTATAGGGCACGCGAGGCTGCGACACCATCACGGGACGAGTTCGCGGACGGGCCGGACCTCGATGCTACCCTCCCGGGCGGGCGGGATCTTCGCGGCCATCTGGATTGCCTCATTGAGGTCGCGCGCTTCCAGAAGGTAGAACCCGGCCAGCTGTTCCTTGGTTTCGGCGAACGGGCCGTCTGTGATCGAGACCTTGCCGTTGCGGACCCGCACCGTCGCAGCGGTTTCGATCGGATGCAGCGGCTCCGCGGCCAGCAGAACGCCGCGGTCCCGGAAGGCATTGCCGCAGTCCATGCATTCACGATCGGGAACCGCGGACCAGTTCTCTTTGTCGAGATACACGAGGCAGAGGTATTTCATCGGTTTTCGCCAGTTCGCAGTTGCCAGGGTTGCCATACCGGCTAGTCGAGCGGTACGGATGGCTATCGACATCAGGGTACCCGAGAACATCGAAGGTGCCAGGGGGCGCAAGGTGCGGCGCACTTCCGCTACGTCGGCGCTGACAGCTCTGCGATCCTGCGCTCCAGGAAGCGACGCTCTGGACCTTGCCTGGTCAGCGCGAGCGCACGTTGGTACGAAGCCAGGGCCTCCGGCACTCGTCCGAGGCGGCGGCACATGTCGGCGCGGGCGGCGTGCGCGAGGCGGTAATCACGCAGCTCGCCGCGGTTCAGGATGCCGTCGATCAATACCAGTCCGGCCTCGGCGCTGTCCCGCATTGCCACCGCGACCGCGCGATTCAACTGGATCACCGGCGAGGGATCCGCACGCTGCAGCAGGTCGTAGAGACCGACGATCTCCGCCCAATCGGTCGACGCGGCGCTCTCGGCCTGCGCGTGAACGGCGGAAATGGCGGCCTGGACGCCGTAGGGGCCATAGCCGGGCGACGACAGCGCACGCTCAACCAGTCGGCTTCCTTCGGCAATAGACTCCCGGTCCCACAACGACCGATCCTGTTCGTCGAGCAGGATGAGATCACCGGACGGCGAGGTGCGTGCCACCCTGCGTGACTCGTGCAGCAGCATCAGCGCGAGCAGGCCAAAGGCCTCCGGATGGGGCAGGAGCTCGGCGACGAGCCGTCCCAGCCGGATGGCCTCGCCCGAGAGGTCGTGGCGCGTGACCGCCTCCCCGGCCGAAGCCGCGTAGCCCTCGTTGAACACGAGGTAAATCACTCGCAGCACCGCATCGAGCCGCTCCGGCAGTTCGGCCGGCTCGGGTACCTGGTAGGGTATGCCCGCGTCGCGGATCTTGTTCTTGGCGCGGACGATCCGCTGCGCCAGTGTGGGAGCGGGCGTCAGGAAGGCGTGGGCGATCTCTTCTGTCGTCAGACCGCACACCTCGCGGAGCGTGAGCGCCACCTGGGCGTCCGGTGTGAGGGCGGGATGGCAGCAGGTGAAAATGAGGCGAAGCTGATCGTCCTCGACGCTCTCCGGATCCGCCCAAGCCGCATCGTCCACCACGCCGATGGTCTCGGCCGCCGAGGTTTCGTCGAGCGCATCGAAGCGGGCGCGGCGTCTGAGGCCGTCGATCGCCTTGAAACGTCCCGCGGAAACCAGCCACGCCCGGGGACTCGCCGGGACGCCGTCCCGCGGCCACTGCTCGAGCGCGGCGCGGAAGGCATCGTGCAGTGCCTCTTCCGCCACGTCGAAATCGCCCAGCAGACGGATCAGCGTTGCCAGCACCCGCCGGGATTCCGCCTGGTAGACGGCACTCACCGTCTCGTGAACGTGTTCGCTCGCATCCACAACGACCGATCACACCACCTTTCACGCTTCCCGGCAACCGTCCGGCGCGGCTCGGTGCTCGCCCCGGTTGACGATGCACTCCCACTATCCGGCCGTCGGGCGCGCCCATAGAATGGACCGCCGGACCTGATGTCGAAACGGGGATCCGCCATCCGACCAGCATGTAGAGACCGTGTGACCGTCGAGAGGACCGTATGAACCTGCTGACCGACTTCCGTTTCGCCCTGCGTTCACTGTCGCGAGTGAAGGGCCTCGCCATCACGGTCGTTCTGACGCTTGCGCTCGGGATCGGCGCCAACGCGGCGATCTTCAGCGTCGTCCGCGGGGTGCTGCTCCGGCCGCTCGTAAACGAAGACGAGAACCGGCTCATATATATCCGTCAGAGCGCGCCCGGCCTGCAGATGGAGAACGCGGCCTTCTCCGTGCCTGAGCTTCGTGACCTGCAGGCGAGGATCACGTCGCTCAGCGCGTTCGGCGATTTCTCGACCATCGAGTTCACCATGATCGGCCTCGGTGAACCACGCGTCGTCCGCGCCGGTGTGGTCGGCGGCTCGTATTTCACGGTCATGGGGCTGCGTCCAGTGGCCGGACGCCTGTTGGGCCCGGCAGACGATGGCCCTGCCGCGACCGGCGCCGCAGTACTCACGCATCGGTTCTGGACAACGACGCTGGCCAGCGACCCGTCGGTGATCGGTAAGACGGTTCGTCTCGGGGATCGCACGGCGACGATCGTTGGCGTGCTCGAACCATCGGTTCCATACCCTTCTGAAACCGAGATCATCGCCAACATCGTCACCAGCCCGCATCACCTCGACGCGACGATGCAGGACGGGCGGGTGCACAGGATGACCGAGCTCTTTGGACGGCTCGCACCGGGCGTCGAACTCGAGACCGCCAAAGCCGAACTGCGGACCGCACATTCGGCGATCGTGAAGCAGTTTCCAGAGGCCTACCCGGTAAAGGCCGACTTCCGAATCGATGCGGTCCGGTTGCGGGATCAAATCACTTCGCCCGCGCGGACCGTACTGCTGGTCCTGCTCGCCGCCTCCGCACTGGTGTTTGTGATCGCGTGCTCGAATGTCGCGAACCTGATCCTCGCGCGGTCGGTGCGTCGTGAGGGTGAGTTGGCGATCCGGGCCGCGCTCGGCGCGACGGTCGGCGCACTGCGGCGGACGCTGCTCGCCGAGAGTCTCGTGCTGTGCGGCGCCGGCGCGATTCTCGGCGTCGCGATCTCGCAACCGATGGTCGCGGTGCTGGCGCGTTACGCGGCGCGGTTCTCAGTGCGGGCGCTGGATCTGCAAGTGGATGCGAGCGTGCTCTGGGTCGGCGTGGCGCTGGCGCTGATTGCCGCGGTGCTGCTTGCCTTCGTCCCGCGCCTGCCGTCCTCGGACGCAGCGAATGGATTGGGCATCGCCAGCGGCAGCTTGCGGATCACATCGGGCACGAACCGACGCCTGCGGGTGTTTGCCGTCACGCAGATCGGCGCCTCGTTCGTCCTGCTGGCCGGCGCCGGGATGCTGCTGACCTCGCTGATGGCGCTGCAGCGCGCCGAGACGGGGTTCAAGACTCACAACGTGCTGGCACTCAACGTGCCGATCCTGTCGTTCGAACGTCCGCCCGACCAGGTCGCCATCCTCTACAAGGAAGCGATTCGGCGGATCTCGCAGCTGCCCGGAGTGGAGCGGGTCGCGGTCGGCACGATCGTGCCGTGGCGCGATGCCGGCACGTTTGGTCCTGGCTTCCAGTTCTCGGCCGAAGGTTATGCCAAGGCCGACGGCGAGGAGGATCCGCGGGCTCGCTTCCGCACGGTGTCGCCGGGATTCTTTGCGTCCCTGGGCGTGCCGATCATCGCGGGTCGTGACTTCAGTGATGCGGACCGGCGCGACGCCGAACCGGTGGTCATTATCAGCGAGAGCCTGGCAAAGCGGATGTTCCCGACCCAGGACGCACTCAATCGCAAGATGATGTGGACCGATCCGGTGATGCAGTTCATCGGCGTCCGTACCGCACCGCGCCGGATAGTCGGCATTGCTGCCGATGTGGACGATGAGAACGTGGTGCCGGGCCCAGCGATGAGCGTCTATCACCCCTTCGAGCAGGAGATCGGCGGACGGATGTTCGTTCACGCCAAGTCGGATCCCTACCCGCTCGTTCCGTCGATCACGCGCATCATCCGCGAGCTGTCGCCGGACCAGCCGGTCGAACAGGTCGCCACGCTGGACGACATCCGTGCCGAGGTGCTTTCCCCCAATCGTCTGAACGCGCTCGTCTTCGGCGGCTTTGCGGGTGTCGCGCTGATGATCGCGGTTGTCGGGGTAGCCGGTGTGCTGGCGTTTTCTGTGAGCGCCCGGACGCGCGAGTTCGGCGTCCGCCTGGCGATTGGCTCGGCGCCGAGACACCTGCTGACCCGGGTGTTGCGTGAAGGCGCCGTCATCGCCGCCGCCGGCATCGTCGTCGGCGCCATCGGCGGAGTAGTCCTGGCGCGGATTGTCGGCTTCTATATTCCGGATGTCGAGATCCCAGGCCTGGTGCCAATCACCGCCGCCGCCGCCGTATTGGTCGCCGCCGCCGTGCTCGCCTCGCTGATGCCGGCCGCCCGTGCGTCAAGGATCGATGTGATCCAGGCCTTGCGGGCGGACTAGGGCCACAGCAGAAACACAGCCCACAGAAGAAACACAGTCCTGAGCACGCAGCACGTCAAACGCACACAGCACGTCAAACGCACGCAGCACGTCGAACGTAGCACCGCACTTAGCACACAGCACGTCGCACATAGCACGTGGAGGCACGCTGCCTACGCGACGCCGCGGAGGTGCGCGGCGAGGTACGGCGCGGTCAGGCTCGCCGCGGCGGTTACGACGTCGCGGGGTGTGCCTTCCGCGATGATCCGGCCGCCCTCGTCGCCGGCGCCGACGTCGATGATCCAGTCGCTTGTTGCCACCACGCTCATGTCGTGCTCGACGACCAGGACGGTGTTGCCGGCGTCGACGAGGCCATCGAGTTGAGTGAGGAGCTTCTCGACGTCGGATGGGTG
>JACDDJ010000009.1 GCA_013817065.1 Acidobacteriota bacterium | reverse complement strand
GTAACGTCCCGCGGGCCGACTACACAGGTTTGCGCGACCGTCTCGCGACGCTTCGCTCGCGCGCCACGGGTGACCTGCGTGGTGGTGATACGAGCGCGGACCGGCGTGGCACCTGGACGCCCGGCCAGTCAGGCAGCACGAGTGGCGTCTCTGGCGGAACGCAGGGCGGCACGTACGGCGGCGTATCGGGCGGAACTCAGACCGGGCAGACGGGCACGTCTACGCGAGGTTCGCAGACCGGCAGTACTGCAATACCTGCAGGGCAGGAAATCGACGTGCGGCTCCAGATGCCACTCAATTCCGCAACAGCGCAAGTCGAGGATCGCTTCGAAGCCACGACCATCGTCGATCTCTTCAGGGGCGACGAGGTATTGATCCCGGCTGGGTCGGTGATGCGTGGGGTTGTCCGGACGGTTGATCGAGCGACGAGAACGGACCGGAAGGGCCAGCTGACGGTGTCCTTCGATCAGGTCACCGTGCGTGGCCGGACTTACCCGATGCGTGGCACAGTGACCGAGGCAATCGAGAGCTCGGGCATGAAGGGTGAAGCCGGACGAATCGGTGCCGGCGCCGGCGTCGGCGCCATCATCGGCGGCATCCTCGGCGGCGTGAAAGGCGCGCTGCTCGGTGTCCTCATCGGCGGCGGCGGCACCATCGCGGCTACCGAAGGCCAGGACGTCACGCTCGATGCCGGCACGATCCTTCGCCTCAGACTGGATACGCCCCCGGCGATTCGTTAGGACGCGGTATCTCGCAGTTCTCGGAACGACTGTCGCGCCGCGCGCAACGTGGTCTCCACGTCGCGCGGCGTGTGCGCTCCCGACAGGAACCACGCCTCGAACTGTGACGGCGGCAGGTAGATGTCGCGACTCAGCATGGCGCGGTGGAATGCGCCGTAGCGCTCGGTATTTGCAGAGAGCGCTGATTGGAAATCTCTCACCGGTTGATCCGTGAAGAAGGGCGTGAGCAGCGAGCCGTGTGCGTTGACCTGCAGCGGCACCTCGGCTTCACGCGCCGCATCGGCTAGTCCTGCCGCCAGCGTACCGGTCAGCTTTGCAAGATGCTTGTAGAGCTTCGCGGATAAATTCTCCAGCGACCACAGCCCCGCCGTCATCGCGAGCGGGTTCCCCGAAAGCGTCCCGGCCTGGTAGACCGGTCCTGCCGGCGCAACCAGGTCCATGATCTCGAGACGCCCGCCGTAGGCGCCGACAGGAAGGCCGCCACCGATGATCTTGCCGAGTATGGTCAGATCGGGACGAATCTCCATGATCTTCTGAGCGCCGCCGGTCGATGCCCTGAATCCCGAGATCACTTCGTCGAAGATCAGGAGTGCGCCTTCGTGATGGCACAACGTTCGGAGGCCGTCGAGGAAGCCCTCCTGCGGCAGCACGAGACCCATATTGCCTGCGATCGGTTCCACGATGATGGCGGCGATCGTTCCCGGGTTTCTCGAGAAGACCTGCTGGACCGATTCCAGATCGTTGTACCGAGCGAGCAGGGTGTCGGCCGCCGCTGCCTTCGGCACCCCCGGACTCGTCGGCACGCCGAGTGTCATCGCGCCGGATCCGGCCTGCACGAGGAACGAGTCGGCATGCCCGTGATAGCAGCCCTCGAACTTGATGATCCGGTCACGTTTGGTTGCCGCGCGCGCGACCCGCACGGCGCTCATCGCGGCCTCGGTCCCTGAACTGACGAAGCGAACACGCTCCATCGACGGCATCAGCATCGCGACGCGCTGTGCCAGCCTGGTTTCGAGCTCTGTTGGCGCACCGAAGCTGGTGCCCCTGGCAGCGGCTCTTGAGAGCGCCTTCAGCAGCCCCTTCGGGGCATGACCGTGAATCAGCGGGCCCCACGACATCACGTAGTCGATGTACTTGTGACCGTCGGCATCTTCAATGCGTGATCCCCGCGCGCGATCGATGAAGAGCGGAGTGCCACCGACTGACTTGAAGGCGCGGACGGGACTGTTGACGCCGCCGGCGAGGATGCGAGACGAAGAGGCGAAGAGCCGTTCAGACCGGGGATATCGTGAGCGTGCCATCTTCCGACGATAGCACGCAGGTTCGGATGACCGCCGAGTTCACGCGTTTGGCAGTCTGAGGACGGCGCGGCAGCCTCGGGTCCCGACGCGATTCTCCAGCGTCAGCGTTCCGCCGTGCGCTTCTGCGATCTGCCGGCTGAGCGCGAGGCCGATGCCTGAGCCCGCCGGCTTGGTGGTGAAGAACGGCACGAACAGGTTGGCGGTGTCGGGCAGGCCGGGCCCCTGGTCGTCGATCGTGATCTGCAGCGCGCCGTCCACCTGCTTCCAGTCGAGCACCACTTCTTCCTTCGTGCCTGTTTCGAGCGTGGCGTCAACGGCGTTGCGGATGATGTTGATCAACAACTGTTCGAGCTGATCCGGGTCAGCGACGATCCGCGCCGGCTCAGTCCCCTTGACGACGACCGGCAGGCGGTTCTCGAGCTCTGAGACGCGGTGAACCAGGTCTTTCACGTCGGTGTCCCTGGTTTGAGGCTTCGGCAGACGCGCGAGCTGGGCATAGGATCGGAGGAACCGGCCGAGTGATCCGGACCTGGTCTCGATCAGGTTGAGGCCGTCCTGGATCTCCTCGGCGCGCGGCAGATCCGCGACGCGCGACAGCATCCGCTTGATGCTGTGTGCGATCGACTTGATCGGCGTGAGCGAGTTGTTGATCTCGTGCGAGAGCACGCGGACGATCCGCTGCCAGGCTTCCTGCTCCTGTTCACGCAGCGCGCGACTCAGGTCGGCGAACACCAGCAGCTGGTGAGGCTTGCCCTCACGCCTGAAGGTGCTGCGGCGCAGCTCGAGCCGTCCACTCTCCGGACCGAAGGGTCGATCGAGCAGGCGCGGTGTCTCTCCTTCGAGGCACGTTGAGATTTTCAGATCGGCAGCGCCGCGGCCGAGCAACTTCGCCCCGAGCTGCCCCATGAGTCGTTCGCCCGCCGGATTGACGAGTACGAGCCGTTCGTCCATGTCGAAGGCGAACACCGCAACGTCGATGGCACCCATGACACTCGTCAGCAGTGCCGTTGACTCCACCGCTTCGGTGCGCTGCCGCTGCAGTGTGTCACCGAGGGCATTGATCTCATTCATGACGAGATCGACGCCGCTGCCGGCTTTCGCGCCGGTGCCGCGGATCGAGTAGTCCCCCTCGCGCAATGCGCCGAGCAGGTTCGCCTGGAGGAAGAGCATGCGCTGCACGAGCTGGTACGCAGTGGCGGCAGACCCGAGCCACACGAGCAGAACGATGCTGGTGATGGTCCAGCGGACTTCGAAGGAGTACGGCTGGCCCCACGAGAGAGCGAGCAGCCCAAGGCCGGCCGGAAGCCCGGCGATGATCGCCAGGTAGAGAACGGACTGTTCGAGGCTGCGATGTCCGCCCTTCGTGGTGCGCGGAGCTCTCGGCTTACTCGGTGACGCCATACTGCTGGAGCCTTCGATACAGGGCGCTGCGGCTCATCCCGAGCTGCTGCGCGGCGAGCCTGACATCGCCGTTGTGACGGGCCAGTACTTTCTCGATGAATACCCGCTCTGCCTCTTCCAGTGAGAGCGCCTCGGCCGACGGTTCAGGGCCGCGTGGGGCCCCGAGCCCAAGGTGCGATCCGGCGATGCTGGTCGCCGCCGCATCCGCCATCAGCACGGCGCGCTCGATGGCGTGCCCCAGCTCGCGGACGTTGCCTGGCCAACGGTGCGATCTCATCGCGCGGCGAGCCGACTCGTCGAAGCCCGCGATCGGCTTCCGGTATCGTGCGGCATAGTGCGCCAGGAAATGCGTCGAGAGGGCCTCGACGTCCTCGATGCGCTCCCGGAGAGGCGGCAAATGAATCACCACGGTGTTGAGACGGTAAAGGAGGTCCTCCCGGAAGCGGCCGGCGGAAATTTCTGTCGGCAGATCCGCGTTCGTCGCCGACAGCACGCGGACGTTGACGAACCGAAGGCGCGAGGACCCGACCCGCTGGACTTCGCCGGTTTGCAGGACGCGAAGCAGCTTGGCCTGGAGACGGACCGGCATGTTCGCGATTTCGTCCAGGAACAAAGTGCCTTCGTCGGCGAGCTCGAAACAGCCGATCCGGTCGAACCGCGCATCGGTGAACGCACCTTTGACGTGGCCGAAGAGCTCACTCTCGGCGATCCCTTCGGCAAGGCCGCCCGCGTTCATGGTCACCAGCGCTTTCGAGCGCCGCTCCGAGAACGCGTGGAGCCAGGTCGCGACCACCTCCTTGCCGGTGCCGTGTTCGCCGGTAATGAGCACGGCGGCATCAGATGGTGCGATCCGCTCTATGGTCTGTCTCACCTGCAGGATGGCGTGGGAGTCGCCGAGGAATGCCGGCGTCGCGCCGCGCTGCAGCCGGGCATTTGCTTCCTGCAGCCGCTGGCTTCGCCGCAGCGCCCGCCGAAGGTCGACCTGGGTGCGCACCGTCACGAGCAACCGCTCGTCGTCCCAGGGCTTCTCGATGTAATCGCGGGCGCCGCGGCGCATCGCCTCGACGGCGCCGCTGACGCTGCTCCACGCCGTCACGACCAGCACTGGCAGCGTGGGGTCGAGGGCACGGATCCGCTCCATCAGGTCCAGCCCTTCCTGGCCGGACGTGGTGTCGCGCGTGTAATTGAGATCGAGGACCGCGAGGTCGAACTCGGCGCCTTCGAGGCGTTCGAGGGCTTCACCCGGCGACCGCGCGGCCGTCACCTCGTAGCCTTCGTCGGTCAGGAGCATCCTCAGGGCGTCCAGGATGTCGACCTGGTCGTCGGCGGCAAGGATCCTGACTGGTGTCGTTTGTCCCATTGACTCTCCGATGCCGCGTCCGACATCTATAATCGGTCGTCGCGGTTCTGCGACTTCGGGTCGCGCCGGCGCGACCGTTCGCCCCGGGGCGAATGCAACTACCGTCTAAATATCGTGTCGCGCATGGTACGCGTCTTGTCTTTCAGACGTATGCATGCACGAACTGTTCACGGACTTCCGGATGCCATCTTCGAACCCCGCTGAATCCGCGCGCCTGCTGGTTGCCGATGATCAGCCTGACGTACTCGAGGCGCTCCGCTGGTTACTGACCGGCGAAGGGTACGAGCTCGAATTGGTAAGTTCGACGGAAGCCGTGATGGACCGGTTGCGCAGCGGCACATTCGATCTGCTGCTGATGGATCTGAACTATACCCGTGATACGACGTCGGGGCGAGAAGGCCTCGATCTCAT
Organism: Acidobacteriota bacterium; assembly: GCA_013817065.1. Taxonomy (GTDB): domain Bacteria; phylum Acidobacteriota; class Vicinamibacteria; order Vicinamibacterales; family 2-12-FULL-66-21; genus JACDCA01. The sequence goes on along the minus strand of JACDDJ010000009.1, from coordinate 14,946 downwards.
CTCGCGCGTGCGCAGCCACGACTCGTCCCTGCCGATCGTCGTGATGACCGGGTGGGGCAGCATCGACACGGCTGTGGAAGCCATGCGCCGCGGCGCCAAAAGCTTCGTGCAGAAGCCGTGGGAAGACGTCACGCTGGTCGAGATCGTCGAGCGCGAAGTCGCGGAAGGCCGCGCCACTCGGCGGCGCGATCACAAGCAGCAGCGCGAAGTGGAAGAGGCGCGCCTCATTCAGCGCGGCCTGCTGCCGACTGCCACCCCGCAGGTGGCCGGTATCGATCTCTCCGTTACCTGGCTGCCGGCCGACGGCGTCGGTGGTGACTGCTTCGACACGCTCGGTTTCCGCGACGTACTCGGTGTCTCGATTGCCGACATCGCCGGCAAGGGGTTGCCTGCGGCCCTGCTGATGTCGAACCTGCAGGCCGCGGTGCGCGCTTTCGCGCAGGAGGCGGTGTCGCCCGCCTCGATCAACAACAGCGTCAATCGGCTCCTGTGCCGCAACATGGCCAGCGGACGTTTCGCCACGTTCTGCTATGCGCGAATCGAACCGCTCGCCCGACGGATCGTCTATTCGAACGCCGGACACAATCCACCATTGCTGATCCGGCCGAACGGAGCCGTCGAGCCGTTGAGCGAAGGCGGGATGGTCCTCGGGGTCTTTCCGGAGAACCAGTACGAGCAGGCGGAAGTGCCGATCGGCCCAGGCGATCGCCTGTTGTTCTACACCGACGGCATCACCGAGGCGCGCAGCCCTGACGGCGAAGAGTACGGCGAAGATCGCCTCGCCGCGGTAGGAGTGGCATTACGCACCGCGCCAGCCGGTACCCTCAAGGATGCGATCCTCGCCGAGGTGAACGCCTTCACCGACGGCAAGTTCGAGGACGATGCGACGCTGATTGTCGTCGGGATCGCTTAGCGAGCGCTGCGCAGTGTGCGCGCCGCGTCGCGGGCGTAGTAGGTGACGATGATGTCGGCGCCGGCGCGCCGGATCGCTGTCAGCGTTTCCATCATCGCGCGCGGTTCGTCGATCCAGCCGTTGCGCGCCGCGGCCTTGAGCATCGCGTACTCGCCGCTGACGTGGTACGCGGCGGTCGGCACGCCGAACTCCGACTTCACTCGCGCGATGACGTCCAGGTAAGTCATCGCCGGTTTCACCATGACGATATCGGCGCCTTCGGCCAGGTCCAGCTCCACTTCACGGAGCGCCTCCTCGACGTTAGCCGGGTCCATCTGGTGCGAACGGCGATCGCCGAAGGCCGGAGCAGAGTCCGCGGCATCCCTGAAAGGCGCGTAAAAGGCGGAGCAGTATTTCGCCGCATACGACATGATCGCGATGCTGGCGAACCCGGCTTGGTCCAGTACTTCGCGGATCCTTCCGACACGGCCGTCCAACATGTCAGACGGCGCGACGATGTCCGCGCCGGCGGCCACATGCGACAGCGCGACGCGCGCGAGCTGCTCGACGCTCTCATCGTTCAGGATCTCCTCGCCGGCCAGCAGGCCGCAATGGCCGTGCGACGTGTACTCGCAGAGGCAGACGTCGGTGATCACCAGCAGGTCCGGCAACTCTTTCTTGAGGGCTCGCACCGCCGACTGCACTGGACCTTCGGGATCCCAGGCCGCGTCACCCCTCTCATCCTTCTGGTCTGGCAGCCCGAACAACAACACACCCGGCACGCCATCCTCTTTCGCCGCGCGTGCCTCCTTGACGATCTCGTCCACCGACAACTGGTGGACACCGGGCATCGAGCTGACCTCGCGACGTTGCCCTTCCCCGCTGCAGACGAAGAGCGGCAGGACCAACATTTCCGCGGACAGCCGCGTTTCGCGCACCATGCCGCGGATCGCCGCCGACCGGCGCAGGCGCCGCGGACGATGCACGAGATCAAGGGACCTGGGGTTAACGGCCATGTGTGCGCGGCTCCTTGCCGCGGAAGTGTTCAACGAGCGCGTCAACGAGGTCAGGCACGGTGTACTGAGCCGGCATGACGGTGGTGGAGATCCCGAGCTGATCACCGGCCTCGGCGGTGACCGGGCCGATCGACGCCACAACGGTGCCGCGCAGAAGATCGGCGGCCTGCTCGACGCCGTGGATCTGTGCGAAGTTACGAAGCGTTGACGCGCTCGTGAAGGTGACGGCGTCGATCTGACCGTCCAGCAGCATTCGGTAGATGTCGCGGCCGCCGGTGTCGCCCTGGGCGAGCACCGTCCTGTAGGCGATGACGTCAGTCACCGCCGCGCCGGCCTTCGTCAGACCGTCGAGCAGGATGTCACGCCCGATGTCGGCGCGCGGGAGAAGCACCTGGATCCCGTCGAGCGATCCAGCTGCGTCCATGGCATCGATCACCGCCTCGGCCCGATACTCGGCCGGCATCAGGTCCGCACGGACGCCGTAGTGCAGCAGCCGCGCCGCCGTGGACGGCCCGACGGTGCACAGCCTCACCCCTTTCAACTCGCGGACGTCGCTGACCGCCGTCAGGCGGCCCATGAAGGCATCGACGCCGTTCGCGCTCGAGAAGATGATCCAGTCGAACGTCGAGGCGTCGGCGACTGCCTGGTCGAGCGGCGCCGCATCCTCCGGCGCCATGATCCGGATCGTCGGCGACGGTATCGCCTCCGCGCCCCGCTCCTGCAGCATCTCGAGTAGCTCGCCGGCCTGTTCGCGCGATCGCGTCACTACGATGCGACGGCCGAAGAGCGGCCGGTCGTCGAACCAGCGCAGGTGTTCGCGCAGCGCCGCCACACGTCCAATCACGAAGAGCGCCGGGACGTCAATCAGCGCATCCGACGCGATCGTGGCGAGCGTCCCGGTGACTGTCTGCTGGGACGGCATCGTGGCGCTATACACCAGCGCGGCGGGTTCTTCTGCCGCGCGTCCGTGCGCGACCAGCGCCTTGCTGATCGCACCGATCTGCCGCGGGCCTGCATAACAGACGATCGTGCCGGCGACGCCGGCAAGCCCGTTCCAATTCACGTCCGGCGCGTCCTCGCTCTCGCCTTCGTGCCCACGCACGAAGATGACGACATCGTCCGCACCCGGATAGGTGAGTGGGATTCCAGCGTAAGCGGCGCCGCCGATAGCGGTGGGGATACCGGGGATGACTTCGAAGTTCACCCCTTGTTCGCGGAGCAGCAGCGCTTCTTTCGCGCCGCTGTCGAACATGAATGGATCCCCCCACTTGAGCCGGACGACCGCTTTGCCCTCGGCGACCTTTTCAGCGAGAAGGATGCTGATCGCTTCCTGGTCGAAGGTCCGCGGTGCCGCGGGACCGACGTCGATCCGTTCGGCAGAGGCAGGCGCGACCTGGAGCAGCGCCGTCGGAACCTGGTGGTCGTAGACCACGACGTCGGCGCTCCGCAGAATGCGGTGACCGCGCACGCTGATGAGCAACGGATCGCCTGGACCTGTCCCGACGATATAGACGCAGGCTGGTTTCATGAGTGGAGCAGCTCCATGGCGCCGCGTGATGCGAGGTCCTGCGCGAGACGCGTGCCGATCTCGACAGCCGCGGCGGAATTGCCGGTAGTCTCCCCGTCGACGATGCGTGTGCCGTCGATAGATGCCGCGACCGCGCGGAGGGCCAAGTCGTCGCCGCGAAGTGCCGCGAAGACGCCGAGCGGAAGCTGGCACCCGCCGCCGAGTGCGGCGACGACCGCCTGCTCGGCTGCCAGCGCCGTCCGCGCCTCGCGATTGTTGAGCGCTTGAGCCATCGCGAGCGTCCGCTCATCGCCGGCCCGCACCTCGAGTGCGATGATCCCCTGGCCTGGCGCCGGCACGCAGTCGACGATCGCAACCGGTGCAGAGATGCGATCGGACAGTCCGAGCCGCCGCAGTCCGGCACATGCCAGGACCAGCATGTCGGCCTCACCCGAATCCAGTTTGCGGAGTCGTGTGTCGACGTTGCCCCGAATCGACTCGAACCGGGCGTGCGGATAGATCCGGCGGAGCTGCGCGACGCGCCGGGGGCTGCCAGTGCCGATGGCGCCATTGAAAGAGTGCGCCAGCTCCCAACTCCCAACTTCCAACTTCCAAGGCGTCGTGCTGAAACCTTCGACAATGGCACGTTTGGGAATTGGGCGTCGGGACTTGGAACTTAGCTCCTCGAGATCCTCTGCAGGACCACCCGTTGGGAACACCAGGGCGTCGCGCGCGTCCTCTCGCGCGAGCACCGCGGCAATCGTCAATCCGTCGGGCGAGACGGCCGCCATGTCCTTGGCGCTATGGACCGCGAGGTCGATGTCCTCGCTCAGGAGTGCCTCGTGGATCTCGGCGACGAACACACCCTTGCCGCCAAGTGCCGCGAGCGGGGCATCCTGCTTCGCATCGCCGCGAGTGGTGATGACCACGAGCTCGGACGGAATCCCGTTCTTTTGGAGACCGGTCGCGACCGCCCGCGCCTGCCACAACGCCAACGCGCTGCCGCGCGTGCCGATGCGGATCGGCTTCACGTCACCTTCCGCGGCTTCGTCACGATGGGCTCGTCGGCGAGCGGATCGGCCGGCGGCGGCAGACTGAACAGCCGGTTCAATGCGTCCGAGTAGGTGGCGGCGAGCGAATCATCGCTGACCGCTTTGAGCTGCTCGGTCGGCGTCAGCAGCAGCTTCTCGACGATCAGCCTGGTGATGTGATCGACCTGCGCCTGCGCTTCCGGCGGCAGCGAGGTCAGCTTGGGCTGGAGGCGATTCAACTCCGCGCGCCGGATCGACTCGAAGCGATCACGCAAGGCGACGACGGTTGGAATGATCTCCCGCGACTGCAGCCAGGCGGCGAACTTCGCCGCTTCGCTGCTGACGATCGCATCGGCGCGTGACAGCTCGGCGCTGCGCTTCTCGAGGTTGCTCTCCACGATGCCCCGCAGGTCGTCCACGTTATACAGGAAGACGTCGTCGAGCGCCCCTGCTGCTGGATCGACATCGCGGGGCACCGCGATGTCGATGACGAAGAGCGGCCGCTCGCGGCGGGTCTTCATCACCGGCTCGAGATCCGCCCTGGTGAGAACGACAGTTGGTGCACCCGTCGCGGTCACGACGATGTCGGCCTGGATCAGCGCGGCCTCGAGCTCTGACCAGTCGCACGCGCTGGCGCCGATCTGTTGGGCAAGTCGCTCGGCCGTCGATCGGGTGCGGCTCGCGATCGTGATGCCGGCGACGCCCTGGGAGCGGAGGTGGGTCGCGGTGAGCTTGCCCATCTCACCTGACCCGAGGATCAGGATCTGCAGGCGGGAAAGATCGCCGAAGATCTTCCTGGCCAGCGAGATGGCCGCGTAGCTGACCGAGACCGCGCCCTCGCCCAGGCCCGTTTCCGCGCGGACGCGCTTGCCGGCAGCAAATGCGAGGTGGAACAGCCGGTTCAGGACCGTCCCGGTGTAGTGCTGTTCGCTGGCGACAGTGTAGGCCGCCTTCACCTGTCCGAGGATCTGCGGCTCGCCTACGACGAGCGAATCGAGGCCGGCTGCCACTCGGAAAAGATGCCGCGCCGCGTCCGCGCCGCGATGGACGTAGAGGTGTGAGTGGAGATCGGTCGGCGACACGCCGTGGTATTCGCCGAAGAACCGCGCGACCTTCTCCACCGCATCGTCGCTGTCGGCGGCGGCGTAGACTTCGGCGCGGTTGCACGTCGAGAGCACGGCCATCTCGCGGACCGCGTTGCGTGCCGCCAGTCCGGCCAGGGCGGCCTCGAGCCCCTCGCGGGCGAAATCCACCCGCTCCCGCACCTCGACCGGCGCAGTCCGGTGGTTCACGCCGATTGCAAAGAGCCGGACACTCAAAAGTTGTGGCTCCTCGTCAGGAAGTAGCCCACCGGGATGAAGTTGAGCAGCACGATCGCAAAGCCGGCGGTCGACAGCAGTGCGGCGCGGCGTCCACTCCAGCCGATCGCGCGCCGCGCGTAGAGCGCGAACGAGTAGACCGCCCAACAGATGATCGCGACGAGGATCTTCGGGTCGGCCAGCGACATGTGCTGCACCCGTGGATCCGGAGAACCCTGGATTTGGGAGGCCCACACCCCGCCAACGACGAGGCCGATGGTCAGGAACACCCAGCCGACCGCCACCGCGCGCCCATTCATGACATCGAGGGCGCCGAGCGACGGCAGCCGAGTGTAGAAGACCCCGAGGTGTTTGGCCTTGATCTCGTCGAACAGCAGCACGTAGGTGACGCCGAGAACCGAGGCGAGAGCAAAGCTGGCGTAGGCGAACAACATCGCCATGACGTGGATGGTGAAGAGCGGGCTTCGCAGCACCGCCGGCCGCTGAGAAACGTCACCATCGAGCGCGGGGATGATATACAGCGCGACCAGGAGCACCGTGACGAACAGGCCCATCGACCGTTCATCCGACGTGAGCTCCACGTACAGATAGGCCAGCCCAAGGAGCCAGACAAAAGCCGAGAGCGCGGCGGTCGTTCCAACCAGGGGAGCATGCCCGGCTTGCACGGTCTGCATGCCGATCATGAACGTGTGCGCGAGCAGACCTGTCGCAAGCAGTCCCGTCGCGAGACGCCCGATGCGCGCATCGCGCCACGCGAAGTGGGCGCCATACGCCGTCGTGGCCGCGACGTAGAAAAGTAGTGGGAGTGCGCGCATTAGGGTGCTGAGGGCCCGTAGTAGCCCTGTCGCGTCCGGGCAATGTGTCCCGGGCGCGCAATCCGCACGGCAATCCGGCGCCAGGCGCCGTTCCGCATCGGGTTTCTCGAGGTGTAGGCGAGCGAATAGAGCGTCGACAACTCCTGGGAGATTTGCTCGTAAATCTTCGGAAGTTCGTTGACGTGAGTCGGGAAGAACGAGCGTCCTCCGGTCTCGTTCGCGAGCTGCTTGAGCACGAACTCGGCTTCCTTGAAGCTGGCGCGGCCGGTGTCGAGCACGCCCTGACGCAGCCCGATGGTGTAGATCGCGGTCTCCGACCGTTTGGCCAGATCCAGCACTTCCTCGTAAGGCAGCAGGCTGGACGTATCGTCGCCGTCGGAGAGAACCACGATGGCCTGGCGGCGGATCTCGTCTTCGTTCTGCGGCCTGATCTTCTTCAGCTCCTTGAGCGAGATGTAGATCGCGTTGTACAGCGCCGTGGATCCGTCGGCGTTCGTGCCGCGGATGGCACGCTCGAGCGCGCCCGCGTCGCTCGTGAAGCTTTGGATGATGCGGACCTGGCTGCTGAAGTCGATCACCTGGGCAAGATCGTCCGCGGTCAGCCGTTTCGCGAAGCCGACCGCCGCTTCCTGCGCGGTCTTCAGCTTGTCCTCCATGCTGTTGCTGGTGTCGAGCAGGATCGCGAGCGCGATCGGCTGCTGCTTGCGGGAGAAAAAGGTCACGTTCTGTTTGGCGCCGTCCTCGAACACCTCGAACTCCGTCTGTTCCAGGTCGGTGACGTACTTGCCGTTCGCCGTAACCGAGACGTTCAGTGAGACGAGCTCCACTCCCGACCGCAATTTCGGCGGCTGCTGTTGCGGCGGCTGCTGCGCGACGAGCAGGCCGGCGATGCAGGTCACGACCAACGCGGTCAGAGCGGGGAGGCGCATCTACCTGGTGTTGGGAAGGCGCGTCCGCGCGTGTACCGTCAGGTTCGGATTCTTCACCGTCACCTTGAGGGTCTCGGGCGGCACCGTGGCGTCGGTCCGTCCGTAGCTCACGACATACTGATTCAGGAGCTCGTCGGCGACCTCCGACAGCGCATCGGGAATCGCCATTTCCGTGAGGAGCTGTTCGCGGCGTCCGCCGCTCTCCTCCGTGCCCCGCGCGACGACGACGGTCTTGTTGCGGATCTCGTCGGTCACGGGCCCGGCCGGCGTGCCGATGCTGAGGACATGTAGTGCCGCGCCACTCTTGTCGAGCTCATCGAGCACCCGCTCATACGAAGCGTTGCTGTACTCGACGCCCTCGTGAGTCAACGCCACGATCACCGGACGCGTGACGTCGCGCTTCTGCAGCCCTCGACTGACGTCGAGGATCCCCTCGAGCAGGTACGCGCCTGAGCCCGGGCGCGCGAAGATCCTCGATATCCCCTTCTTCAAAGCTCCGATATCGGTGGTTCGTTCCGCCACTGACGTCGGGCGCTCGCCCACCGTCACGATTCCGATCGACGCTTTGCCCTGCATCCGCTCGACGAACTTGGTGAGACCGTCCCGCAGGTATGGAATGGCCTGTCTCGCCGCCTGGCTGTCGTCGACGAGGAGCACGATATCGAGAGGCTCGGTCGCGGGGACCGCGCGAAGCACCTCGCGGCTGATGTTGTCTTCGCGGACGGTAAAATCACTCGCCGTCAGGCCCTTCACCGCGACGCCTTTGTTGTCGACGACGCCGACGTAGACATTGCGCGTTCGTGCGTCGCTGGCCTGCGGAGCGCGCGCTTCCTGAGCGAGGACTGAGACCGTCGCAATGGCGCTAAGCGCAAGCAAATACAGGGTGTTCTTCATCTGTGGGCCTCTCGGATGAGTATACTCCCAAGGTGACCGACACTCCGTCGAAGCGCTCGGGTCTCGCCGACAGCATGCGCCAGATCGGCGCGCTCAGCACGGTGGGTCTTTCGTTCGTCCTCGCGATCGCCCTCGGTTCCGGCATCGGCTACCTGCTGATGACGAAGTTCGAACTGGGCAGCTGGGTCTTCCTCCTGTTTTTTGTCTTCGGCGTGGTCGCCGGGATCCTTAACGTCTACCGCACCGCCAGCCGCTTTCTCGAGTAAGTGGCAGGCGATCCGCTGGTCGATCGAATCGGCCGCAACTCGATCATCATTTGCGTCGTGGCTGCCGCCGCCGCACTGGCGCTCTGGGGTGTGCGTGTAGGCGCCGGAGTGCTTGGCGGCGGGCTCCTGATCGCGATCAGCTTCTACACACTGGGGCACGGGGTCGCGGCGCTGGTGCTGGCCGCCACCGGCGGCGCGACGGCGCGGCAGGCGGTCGCCGGCACTCTGCTGAAACTGGTCCTTCGCTACGCTTTACTCGGTTTTCTCGCGTACGTTATGATTGCGCGTTTGCGCCTGCACCCGATAGGGCTGCTGGCGGGCGCATCATCAGTTGCCGCGGGCGCCTTTATCGAGGCGGTCCGCCTTCTCGCGAAGAATCGTCCGTGATGTCCGTACCCTTGGCGCTGCCAGGGCGGACGAGAGTCTGAATGGCCGCATCTGCAATAGAACACCCGTTACTGATCGTCGACGCCGTCAACTCGGTCCTCGGCCCGGTGGTTGTCAAGGCCGGCGAGGCGGTGGGTTATCACTTCCACGACACGCACGCGCCGATCCCCAATTTCATGGTGATGATCGGCATCATCACGCTCGTTATCACCGGCGTCGGGCTCTTGATCCGGTCGCGTCTGAGCGTCGAGAATCCCGGGAAGTTCCAGATCATCCTCGAGGACGGCGTTCGCGCGGTCGTCGGGCTCCTCGAGGAATGGATAGGGCCGTCAGGCGCACGCTTTCTGCCGCTGATCGCCACGCTCGGCCTGTTCATCCTCATGGGCAACTACATGGGGCTCGTGCCGGGACTGATGGCACCGACGAGCAGCATCAACACGACGCTCGGCTGCGCGATCACGATCTGGGTCTACTACCACTACCAGGGCTTCAAGGCCCAGGGCATCGGCGCGTACCTGAAGCACTTCGCCGCCCCTCCGGGTGCGCCGATCTGGATGGCGCCGATCATGTTGCCGATCGAGTTGATCAGCCACTTCTCGCGCGTGATGTCGCTGTCGCTCCGTTTGTTCGGCAACGTCTTCGGCGAAGAACTGGTCATCGCCATCCTGTTCGGCATCATCCCGTTCCTGGTGCCGCTGCCGATGATGATGCTGGGGCTCATCACCGGGGGGCTGCAGGCATTCATCTTCATGCTGCTGTCCATCATCTACCTGCAGGGCGCCGTCGCGGTGGAACACCACCACGACGAGCACGGGCATGACGCGCCGCATGGACACCAGGCGCCGGCAGCGGCGTGAGACCGGCTCTGTTTCATTTGTTTGCATCGTCGGTTATTGATTGCGTCGTTCCGTTATTGAGTGATCGTTAAGAGGAGGCTGGGATCGTGAGTAAACGTTCAGTTCTGACAACCGCTCTCGTGCTGTTCGCGGGCGCATTCTTCGCACCCGTCCACGCACAGGAGGTGGCCAGCGCCGCAGTGGATGCCACCGCCGTAGCCAAATGGTCGATCATCGTCGCCGGCTTCGCGCTGGCGTTTGCCGCCGGTCTCGCGGCGCTCGCGCAGGGCAAGGCCGTTGCGGCCGCCAGCGAAGCGATCGCGCGCAATCCCGGCGCGGCCGGTGACATCCGCGGCTCGCTGCTCCTCGGTCTCGTTCTGATCGAGTCACTCGCGATCTACGTGCTGCTGATCTCGCTCATCCTGTTCTTCATCAAGCCGTTCTAAGGTTCGGTCGAACAGACCGCAGGTAATTCGCCGACCGGGATGAGCGTCGCTCCGCCCGGTCGTACGTTCGCCCTCCTGTGGGCTTCCAGCCGCATGTCCGCCATCGACGCCCTGCTGCTCCTGATGACCATCATCTGGGGCATCAACTACTCCATCGTCAAGACCGCCTTTCAGCAGATCGATCCACAAGCGTTCAACGCGGTGCGGATGGTGATCGGGTCGTGCACCTTTCTCGTCATCATCGCGCTGGCGCGACGCATGCGCGCGAGCGGTCCCCTCGGCAGCATCTTCTTCACGCCCGCGGCAATTACGAAGCGTGACTGGACCTCGCTGGCGCTGCTCGGCCTGGTCGGCCATGCCGGCTATCAGTACTTCTTCATCGGCGGGCTGGCGCGCACGAGCGTGGCCAACAGTTCGCTGATGCTCGCGGCAACGCCGGTGGTCATCGCGCTGATTTCCGCGGCGATGGGGCAGGAGCGGATCAGCCGTCTTCACTGGGTCGGAGCGGCGCTGTCGGTGTTCGGTATCTACCTCGTGGTCGGCCACGCTCCGAAGGGCGGCGGTGCGAGCCTGACCGGCGACGTGATGATGTTCACCGCCGTCGTCTGCTGGGCGATCTATACGCTTGGCGCACGCCATCTCATGCAGCGTCACTCGCCGGTCGGTGTCACCGGTCTGTCGATGGCGATCGGCTCGTTGATCTATGTGCCGCTCATGAGCAGGAACATCCTGGGAACGGACTGGACGACGGTCACGGCAGGCACGTGGATCGCACTCGTCTACTCGGCGCTGTTTGCGCTGTGCGTGGCCTACACGATCTGGTACATGGCGGTCCGGGAGATCGGCAGCGCGCGCACGTCGGTCTATTCGAACCTGGTGCCGATTATCGCGATGGTGACAGCTGTCATCACGTTGGGCGAGCGGTTGACGGTCCCCCGTCTAGTCGGGGCGTCGGCCGTTCTGCTGGGAGTGGCGCTCACCAGGGTCGGCAAAACGGCCCAGCTGGTGCCCCAGGAGGAGTAGCCGTACAATCGTTGCAGCCGGTGAAAGACCACTTTTACTCACAGCACGCGGGACCCCTCCGCGCTGAGCTTGGCGCCGCCATCTCGCGAGAGCAGATGCGCGCCCTGCATCAGAAGTCTGCCGCCCGGCACCTGCTGATCGCAGCTCGTCAGTTCGCGATCCTCGGGCTGGCGACGTGGATCCTGATCCGCTTTGAGAACCCGCTCATCTGGATTCCGGTGGCGATTGTCCAGGGCTTCACGGTTTTCAACTTCACGGTCCTTCTTCATGAAGTCGTCCACCACGCAATCTTCGAACGCCGTCGTGCCTTCGCTGAACGCCTGCTGGGGTTCCTCTACGCGGTCCCGAGTGGGATTTCGGCCAGCCAGTTCACGCGCTGGCACCTCGATCACCATGCCGAGCTTGGATCCGACGAAGAGGATCCGAAGCGCGCTCATCTCTCGCCGAAGAAGAACAAGCGCTGGTACAAGCTCCTGTACTGCACGCCGGCGCTCTTTCCGATCTACTTCCGCGCCGCGCGGGCGGAATCGTCGAACTACCCGGCCGAACTTCAGTCGCGGATAGCATTCGAGCGCAAGGTCTCGATCGTCTTCCACCTCTCGGCGCTTGCGGCGCTGTGGTACTTCTTTGGGTTCTACGCGGCGCTGCGCACCAGCATCATCCCGGTGTTCTTCGTCTTTCCGATCGCCTTCACGCTGAATCGGCTCGGTCAGCATTACGACATCGACCCGGACGATCCGGCCAAGTGGGGCACGCTGATGCGCGGCAGCTGGTTCTGGGACTTCGTGTTCCTGAATTCCAACTATCACCTCGAGCATCACTATTTCCCCGGCGTGCCGTTCTACCGCCTACCTCAGCTACAGGATGCGCTGCGTCCGTTCTATGAACGCAAGCAGATGCGGTGGCGGACATACGGAGAGCTCGTCTACGGCTGGCTCGTGGAGAATCAGAAGCCGCACACCAACTGGGCAGCGACTGCCGCCGGAAAGGCAGCAGGAAAAGAGGAAGTTACCGTCCCGCACTGACGTGGCCCTGCTTTTGCGGGTATTCTCCGATTGATGCTGGCGAAGATTCTCGACCCCGCCCAGGACGAACTGCTCAAGGAAGAACGGCAGCTTCTTTCCCGCCTGCAGGTTGCGCTCGTCAAGTTCGACGCCGCGCCCGATCACCAGTCCGCTCTCGCGAAGTCGATCTCTCAGCTGGACGAGCTGTTCCTGCTGGTCATCGTCGGCGAGTTCAACGCTGGTAAGAGTGCGTTCATCAACGCCCTCGTCGGCAGTCCGGTTGCGCAGGAAGGTGTGACGCCGACCACCGCGCAGATCAATGTCCTCCAGTACGGCGAAACTGCCGGCCGCCAGGTCAAGGACAACAATCTTCACGTGATCACCGCACCGGCCGAGATCCTCCGTGAGATCCATATCGTCGACACGCCCGGGACCAACGCGATCATCCGCGAGCACGAGGCGATCACTTCGGAGTTCGTTCCTCGTTCCGATCTCGTGTTATTCGTGACGTCCGCGGACCGTCCGTTCACCGAGACCGAGCGCGCGTTCCTGGAGCAGGTCCGGGGCTGGGGCAAGAAGGTCGTCATCGTCATCAACAAGGTCGACATTCTCGACAACCCTCAGCAGGTAGAAGAGATCCGCACGTTTGTCGCCGAGAGCGCGCATTCACTTCTCGGGTTTCGACCGGAAATCTTCCCGGTCAGCGCACGTCTCGCACTGAAGGCCAAGCAGGGTGATCCTTCACTCTGGCCCGCCAGTGGATTCGAAGCGCTGGAGCGTTACATCGCCTCGTCGCTGGACGCGCCGGGCCGCGTGCATCTGAAGCTGCTGAATCCACTCGGCGTCGGCAGCGCGCTTACTGAAAGGCACGCCGCGATCATCCGGGAGCGGCTGGCGCTGCTGAAGGACGATTTCGCCACGCTCGAAGGTGTCGAGAGCCAGCTTGCCGTGTATCAGCAGGACCTGACGCGCGACTTCGAGTTCCGCATGGCGGATATCGACAAGATCCTGCTCGAGATGGAGCGCCGCGGACAGGACTACTTCGACGAAACGATCCGGATCGGCCGCTTCATGGATCTGCTGAATCGCACCCGCGTCCAGCAGGGATTCGAGCAGCAGGTGGTGGCCGACACGCCGCAGCAGATCGAGCGCAAGGTCGGTGAGCTGGTCGACTGGCTGGTCGCCGCGGACCTGCGGCAGTGGCAGGGGGTCACGGCCCATCTCGCCGAACGCCGACGTCAGTACAAAGACAAGATCGTGGGCGAAGACTCGGGACAGTTCCACTACGATCGCACCCGCCTGATCGATGCGGTAAGCCGCGAATCGCAGCTGGTCGTGGATTCCTACGACCGCAAGCGTGAAGCGCAGCAGCTCGCCGATAACGCGCGCAACGCGGTGGCGACGGCGGCGGCGGCGGGCGCGACGGCCCTGGGCCTCGGGGCCATTCTGACGGCAGCAGCGACAACGGCTGCGGCCGACGTCACCGGAATCATCCTTGCGTCGGTGGTCGCAGCTGTGGGCTTCTTTATCCTTCCGGCCAAGCGCCAGAAGGCCAAGGATGAAATGCGCACCAAGATCGCCGACCTCCGCCAGCGACTTTCAGACGCGCTGCGCAAACAGTTCACGACTGAGATCACGAGGAGTGGCGATCGGATTCGAGAGGGAATCGCACCCTACAGCCGCTTCGTTCGCTCCGAAGGGGACAAGCTCAAAACGGTGGACGAAGAGCTGCGCGAGATCAGCGCCGCGATCGCCAGTCTTCGCGCTCGCATCGAGCGGCCGGCGGCATAGCCTACACGAGCTGCCTGCTCTCAGCTCCCAGCCGGCAGCCGAATCCGCACTCCGCAATCCGCCCGGTCTCGTTCTGCTGGGCCTTAATCCGCTTTCGGCGGGATGACGACGGTGGCCACCGCAGGTGGAACCGCGGCGGCCGCGACTGCGGCCGGCGTCACTCCCAGCTGCTGCATGACGCTCGGGACGTTGAGACCGAGTGACTCGAGTTGCTGGAGCAGATTGAAGACGATCGCGGGGCTGGTCTGCGCCAGCCGTCCGAGGCTGGTGCTGCCGTTTTCCCCATTACCGCCGCCCTGATCGATCACGATCAGCTTGTCGATGTTACCGAGCGGGGCGGCGACCGCGGCGAACACGCTCGAAGAGGCTTCGATGATCGCCGGCAGCTTCTCGAGGATCGTCTGCAGACGTGCGGCGTCGTTGAATTCTTTCCACGCTTCGGCCTTGCGGAGGATCGCGGCAGCTTCGGCGGTGCCCTGGGCTTCGATCGCCTTCGCCTGTGCAAGGCCGATGGCTTCGATCTTGGCCGCCTCGGCGCGGCCTTCCGCTTCAACGGCTGCGGCGCGGCCGGCGCCTTCCTTGCGGAGCTTTTCCTGCTCGGCCTCAGCCATCGCGATCATCGCGGAACGGCGGCCCTCGGCCTCGAGGATGGCCGACTGCTTGGCCGCTTCCGCGCGTGTGACGGCTGCCTGGCGGTCCGCCTCGGCCGGCTTGATGACGGTGGCTTCGAGTTCCTTCTGCCGGCGCAGGACTTCCTGCTCCTGCACCGAGATCATTTCCTGGGTCCGCG
>JACDDJ010000252.1:2933-6816 GCA_013817065.1 Acidobacteriota bacterium | reverse complement strand
CGCTGGACAAGGTCATGCTGCAGGATGTCATCCAAAAAAAGTTTTGAAGCCCGTCAAGGAGCGTGAAGTGGCGAGCTGCTTGATGGGACACTACGACGTCAGTGCACGCCGCGCGTGCCGGGTGCTCGGGGCAACGCGATCCTCGACCTACTACAAGAGCCGACGGGATCCGCTCACGGCCTTGCGGCAGCGGATGCGCGAGCTGGCCCAGACGCGCGTGCGGTTCGGCTACCGACGCCTCCGCGTCCTCTTGCAGCGCGAGGGCTGGGAGGTCGGCAGCGAGCGGTTCTATCGCGTCTACACCGAGGAAGGTCTGGCGCTGCGGCGGAAGCGACCGTGGCGACACGCGACCGCGGTGCATCGCGAGCAGCGGCGTCCGGCGACCGCGCGCAACGACATCTGGAGCATGGATTTCGTCGCCGACGAGTGCGCGGATGGGCGTCGGTTCCGGACGTTGACCGTCCTGGATCTCTTTACCCGGCAGTGCCTCGACATCGCGGTGGGGCGCGGGCTCACCGGTCAAGACGTCGTGGCCACGCTCGAGCGGCTCCGCTTCGATCGCGGCTTACCGCAGCGGATCTACTGCGACAACGGCAGCGAGTTCGTCGGGGCCGCGATGGATCTCTGGGCGTACACCAACAAGGTCATTCTGGACTTCAGTCGCCGCGGCAAGCCGACCGACAACGCGGCCATCGAATCGTTCAACGGCCGCTTCCGTGATGAATGCTTGAACGTGCACTGGTTCGAAGGATTGGAGGATGCCAGCATTAAGATCGAGGCGTGGCGACAAGACTACAATGCGAATCATCCTCACCGCGCTCTCAAGGGCTCAGCCCCAATGTATACGCCCGGTTGACGATGGAACCCGCTGCAGAGTCACTCTGACTTTGGTCCGAAAAAGCCGGTCCTCTCAGAGACTGCCGTTCTCCAATAATCGGTGGTCCAAAGTAACCGGGCAGGTCAACGTTGCTGCGGGCCGCGCGGACGCACAAGCTGAAGCGACCAAAAGCCATAGGACCGCGCGGCTGGCGCGTCAAACGTAGCGCGTTGGGCCGCGGGATAGGGTGCGGCCCGTAGCTTCCGCCGACTGAATCACGACGCTGCCGTGGCGCTGGTGTTTACAACTTCGGCCGCGTGCATCAGACTCCGTGTGACGCCAGCGATGGAAGCGCGGGTGTCAGACCCCGTATGGAGCATTGAAGAAATCGTGGCTTTGCTCGACTGAAGCTACACTGTCGGTCACTGGATGAACAGGAGACGGAAGCGTTATGACTGATCAGTGGCTGACTATCGTTGTCCCGTTTGTAGTCACGGCAATTGTCGTCCTGGCGGTGCAACGACTGCGCCGCCGCTGACCTGCGCGTCCGCAGTTGCAAACTGACCCACTACCGGTGTTTGGGCTGGGTTGCATGGGAACCAGAGAGGCGGCCTCGGGAGGGCGCAACAATCCGCATACTCGGGTCGCCGCGCGGATCGAGGCTTTACGGTTCAGTTTGTGCCCGGAATGAGTGAGCCACTGTAAGCGATTCGCGAAGCGTTGAGTCGGCGCCTTAAGGATTCAAGGTCCCCGTCCGCATTATCGTGTTTTCAGTGACCCTCGGAATGACGCTTCAAATTCAGGAGTTTCAAACCGTGTATGATGCGGAGCCTCCTCGTAGACCGCTCGATCTTTTCCGAGCAGCTTGTGCAACTTCGCATGAACCAATGTGACTCGGTCCCTATCATAAGAAATCCAAAACGACTGGCCGGAGATGCCAGGAAGCGCGTAGTCATGGACGGTGTCCCCGACGCTGCCCGACCGGATTCTAATTGGCTTCCCAAGGATCCCTTCCACTTCGTGCGGTGTCATGCCGAGGCGCACGCGGCGGATGGCCTCAGCGCTGAGATTAGGCGCCTGCCGCCCGCACGCGCCCAGTAACACCGTGCTCAACATCGCGACGAGCGCGACACGAACACCTTTTGATCTCATTACGGACCGCATCGGCGTTCGTGAGTCATTGCTCACTTGAACTCTCCTTTTCACTTCGACGATTTCGGTGGTTCCGGCTTACACCCTGCGATCGGCCGAGCATCCGAGAGGGGCGGCACGTTCGCGGGTGGGATCCATGTCTCGTCCGGCGCTGTTTTCAGAACCGAGCTGCCGAGGTAATAACACGGTCCCCCTACGCATTCAACATTTCCCGCTGAAGTGATGACCACGAACGGCTCATAGGTGTACTCGGTCTGCACGGCTGAACTATCGGCAAGGCCAATCGTGGTGCCCAGCGGATCCGTAAGAAAGTGACTTGGTCCCGCGGCGTCCGTCCTGGTGAAGTACTCATCGATTCCAAGTTTCGCGACTGCCGCCGACCCGTACGACGTCAGCGGACGGACCGGGGGATAGGGTTCCCCGCCCCCGACCTTCCGCCGAGTGCCGCACGCGAGTGGCCGACCATCGGGCTGTTCACGTCGCGCCCCTACCAGCGATGTATGCCGTACTTTGACCCTCCACGCGGTTGCGAACGCGGGAAGGTGATGACGGCCATCGACAGGAGCGCGTTCCGGAACTATCACCCGCTTCTCCCGGCCGGAGACCACACGAAATCTACCGATTCGCGGGGGCTTGGTAGGCAGGAGACGAAGGCGACCATTAATGCGATGGTTAGGCTGGGATGACTAGAACACGAAAACTCGGCTTCGGCATACGCTCAGGAACACCTACGCGCGCAGCAACACGACGTCGGCAGGTTTTGCCGTCGCGAAAGACGCCCAGGTGTCCATGAGCGAGCGGCGGAGTTCGAACAGATCGCTGCGAAAATACGCCGCCTCCGCCTTGTCCTTGATGACGTGCGCCAACGCCGCCTCGCACACAGTCCGCGGAACATTAGTTCGTTCCGCGGCCCAGTCTCGAAACGCACTCCGAAATCCATGCGCCGTGATGTCGTCGCGCTTTAAACGGCGAAGCATCATCAGGAACGCCATGTTCGACAACGGCTTCTGCGCGGACCGACCTGGAAACACGTAAGGGCCCCCGTCGGCCACGATCTCCGCTCGATCCAGGAGCTCCAAACAGCGAGGGGACAGCGGAACGCGGTGTTCACGCCCCGCTTTAATCCGCGTCGCGGGGATCGTCCACATCTTCGCGGCTCGGTCGATGTCCTCCCAGCGGGCTCCAACCACCTCACTCGTGCGCGTGGCGGTCAGAATCAAAAACTCGAACGCGATCTTCGGAGACTCGCCAGCGGCGCTGGCTCTGAGGATCTCAAGGAACGCCGGGACGAGAGCATAGGGCAACGCGGCATGATGCGACGCGATGTGGCGGCTCCGCGGAAGTACCTTGGTGATCCCCTCAACCGGGTTGTCACCGGTGCGGAAACCGGAGGCTCGGGCCCAGTCGAAGACGACCTTGATGCGTTGTTTCAGCCTGCGGGCCGTTTCGGGTTTGGTCGTCCAGATGGGCGTCAGCGCTCTCAGGACCTCACCAGAATCGATCATGTTCACCGGCCGGTCGCCGAAGGCGGGGAAGATGTCGCTCTGAAGTGATGAGAGCCACTGCGCCTTGTGCTTGGGGTTTCTGAAGGTGGCTGAGTGCGTCGCGTGGACCTTCTTCGCGGCCTCGCTGAAGGTTGGCACAGTGACACGCTCCCGTCGACGTTCGGCCAGAGGGTCGCCGCCGCTCCGCGCGACTCGTCGAAGTCTGGTTGCCTCCTCTCGCGCTTCGACCAACGTCACCAGTCGGACAGAGCCCAAGCCGATGTCGCGCCGTGTGCCACCCACGACGGTTCGCAAGACCCACCGCTTCGCCCCGGCGTCGTCAACGAACAGGTAGAGGCCATTGCCGTCGGCGTACCGTCCGGGGCGCTTGGCGTTGCGGATGTGCACCGCCGTCAGTCTGCGCTCGGGA
>JACDDJ010000252.1:0-2923 GCA_013817065.1 Acidobacteriota bacterium | reverse complement strand
ATGCTACTGAACCGCAATGGACTACATGGGATAACAAGCGACTATTTACATAGGCAAAATCGTAATGTATGAATGGCTTGAGATGTTGCCGGACGTCAGTTCGACGGACTCTCTCTCCGCCATCCTTCGCTTGCCCTTTCGGGCGAGTTTCGGCTCGGCAGGCTCACCCCCTGCGCTCGACGGCCCTCCTCCACTTCAAGCGTCAGCGCACCTGTGTGAACGCGGGCAGGGCGCCCGCCAGAGTCCTTGATGGTTCGCTCGACGACGAGCTCGTAGACTCCGCGCGCGAGGCTTTCGGCGCCGGCGACCGCTCCCACCCATCCCACGCTCGATCCGGCGGGCAATGACAGTTCGTCAAGGCGTTCGCTTCGGCTGGCGCCGTTGCGCAACTGCGGCGAGGTCCACGTCACCGGCAGGTGAACCTGGTGCACCGATCCCCGCATCAATCCCGAGATCCTGATCCGTCCGGCAGCCGGCGTCACGTCCTCGACCGCGGTCTGCGGGGTGTTGCTTTCATTCGCCACCCAGAAGCGCACCGAGAGCGGTTGCCCCTGCAGGATGACGGCATCCGCGCCTGACGTCCGCGGCACGGCTTCGTCGTGATCATCGATCGCAAGGTAAACCGCGAGATCGAGCGACGATGGCGGGGACTGCTCCGAAAGCTGGAGCTCCTGATAGAGGTGTTGGCGGGTCGTGTTGGCTTCCAACCCGGCGGCAATCAGACACAGCGCCATAAGTGGAGCGATAGCCCAGAGTCGTACCGAGGAATGCATGACTGCCTCTCTGTTCGCTGGGGGTTTGGCAATGGTAACACGGCCCTCTAGTGGAGGACCGCAGGCGCCGCCATGCAGCCGGCCGCGGCATCGCGCCGGTCATATAGCTTCGCGTCGCCGCCAGTCTTGAAATGCGCAACGACGGCATCGCGCCGCGCCAGCAGCGCACGGATGTCGCTATCCTCGATATAGCGGCCGGTTTCGCGTTTCAGCGTGGCGAAGTCGAGCGTGGCGAGGCGCTCCAGTACGCGCCGATCGATTCGCGTGAGATTCTCCGGCTTCTCCAGCGTCTTCGAACGGCGGAAGGCGCGGGTGTGATCGATCGCCCACTGCCGCCAGGTATTCGAGATCACGAGGTTGCCCGCATTCCGATCGGTGTTGTCGATGAGCTGATCGAACAACCGGACCATCTGCCGCTGTTCGATCCAGCAGTCCTGGTTCGGTGCCACCATGTCCTTCTTCGCTCGCTCTCCTTCGTCCATCAGCACCCCGTCGACCCACCACGTGAACGACGCCGGCTCGGTATTCCATCGCCGTTCGATCGTTACGGGGACGAGCTGAAGCCCGAGCAGGCGGTCGATCCGGTACGCCGCCACGTTGAACTGCCACTTGTCGCGGAAGTTGAATTCAATCCCCTTGGGACTTCTGAACTCCCGCTTCGTCTCGTCAATCGTCTGGATGTGGACGTCGTGGGTCACGTCTCCCAGTTGCAGGGTGGCGCGTGTCGAGTCGGTCACGCCTTTCCCTGCCGATCGGATCCGCACGATGCGGCCAGTGCGCAGGAACGTCTCGATCGTGGCGTCGTCCGGCGGCGGCGCCCCTTGACCCGCGAGCGGGACGAGGGGCAGGCACAGAAGGCAACAGGCTACGACCGCCGCGCGCGTGGCTCGGTGCATGCGGCAGAGTATACGCGCGGTGACGCCATATCACCCGGGACCCGGAACCGGGTCCTGACCATCGTCCACTTCACTCAGGACAGCCTACTCTCCCGGTAGCGCCGGCCAGTACTCGGCGCCGGCAACGATCCTGACGCGCAGGCACCGCCTGCAGTAATGCGCCCGTCCACCGGGCGAGGTCGAGTCCCCTTCGAGTTCCAGCCAGATGTGACGCCGCTTCTCGCATTGCCGGAGCAGCTCGAACAGCTCCGACTGGGTGTGCGAGCGCACTTCGACCTTCAACTCGGTGAGCGTCTTCATGTCGCGACGGCTTCACGAGGGACATATTTCGTGCCACGCGCGCGAGCATGATGTTCAAAGTTTTCAGCATCCAACGCGTCACTTCCGATGCGAGATGGGCGAGAAGCGGACCATCCGGCCAATAAATTGGCCGATGTGCGCCGCGCGCTCGTCGCGCTGGAGCTACTTGAGGCGCACCGCTGTCTGGAAGCGGCGGTCGTGCACGTCCAGGGCGCTAGAGTTTGAGCGCCGCCTGCGCCGCGTAGTAGCCGCACATCCCGTGGACGCCAACGCCCGGCGGCGTGGAGGACGAGCACAGATACACGCCAGGCACTGCCGTCGCGTACGGATTGCAACCGAGGACCGGGCGCGCAAGGATCTGGCGGAGATCGGTGGCGCCGCCGGTGATGTCGCCACCAACCAGGTTGGCGTTGCGCGCCTCCAACTCGGCGGGCCCCATCGCATGGCGCGATGAGATGCAGTCGCGGAACCCCGGCGCATAGCGCTCGATCTGCCGCTCGATGTGTTCGGTCATGTCGACGGTGCTGCGGTTCGGGATGTGGCAGTACGCCCACAGCGTGTGCTTTCCCGCCGGCGCGCGTGACGGATCACAGACGGTCGGCTGCACCAGCAGAACATACGGCTTGTCATGGATCCTGCCGTCCCACGCGGCGCGCTCCGAGTCGGCGATCTCCGCGAGCGTGCTCCCCAGGTGGATCGTTCCGGCGCGCCCGCATTCAGGCGCACGCCACGGCACTGGCTCATTGAGGGCCCAATCCATCTTGAACACTCCGGGACCATACCGGTATCGCTCGAGACTTCGACGGTAACGCGCCGGGATCCGGTCCGCTGCCATCCGGACGAACTGACGCGGCGTGACATCGCAGAGGACGGCGCGGCTCGGTGGCAGCTGCGCCAGAGTTGCAATCGGTGCATCGACAACGATCTCGCCGCCAAGACTGCGCAGGTAAGCCG
>JACDDJ010000251.1 GCA_013817065.1 Acidobacteriota bacterium | reverse complement strand
GGGCTCGGGGCGCTCTTCGTTCTTAGGCTCGGGGCGCTCCTCGCTGCGCTCATCCCACACGTCCGCTTCGGCAATGGCGCGGACCTCGGGGGTGCTGCGCACTTCGCGTACCAGCTCCGAGCGCGGATCGGCAAAGCCCCACTCCCGAACGTCGATTGTGAAACTGAACCGCGAGATCATCGGGCCGCGGGTGACGTCGACGTTCTCTTCTTCCCGTTCGAACTCCGCCTTCGCCAGCGCCAGCAAGTGCTCAGGAACCCACGCCGGGATGTTTGATTTGTAGCCGGGATAGACGTAGGTGAACATCAGCACCTGCGAGAAGAGCAGCGGCCAGTTCTGACCGACGCGATCCACTAAGCGCCGCCAGTCCAGCCTGTCCCCGACACAGAGAATCAGGTGCACGATGTCGGACATGTCGTGGCGGTGGCGTTCACTGATGAACAGCCGGTGCCAGATCAGTTCTTCCGCCGGCGCGATGCGAACCGGCGACGCCGCAAGGATGCCCTGGTGGCTGTTGCTGATCCAGCCCTCGTCGATGAACGCGATGCCGTTGCCCATCCCGTAGATGAGGTCAACAAAGTACTCGCCCATCGTCGCCTTCGCGAGCCAGTGCTCGTCTTCGAGGCGCGTGACGAACCCGGCCCCACGCAGCGCCCGTGCGGCCGGCACCACGGCCGACGGCTGGAAGAACAGATCCAGATCCTTCGTCTGACGATAGATGCCGGTGTGTTCGTAGATGGCGTATGCGCCCGCAACGATGTACGCCACGTTGGCGGCATTGAGCGCTTCGAGGGCACGCTTGTATACCTCGCGCTCCGCCTCGGGTATCCAGAAATCGCCGTGTGTCAGCGACTTTCGCTCTTCGGGGGTCAGACGCCGCGGACGGCGTCCCTTCAGATTCGACAAAAGTTACCTCGTCCCCCCTCGCCAAGCAACAACGACGCCAGTGAAACCCAATAGCGCTTACGTCTCGCAGTCCCCGCCCGCGCTCTTCACGGCCGTGACATCGAGTTGCCGGATCGACACTTGAGTCGACGTCTGCACCGACGGCGTGCCGCTCGTGCCCTTGGCCCCGTCCTCGGCCGGCTGCCTCGATTCGTTGGTCGTAATCTGGGCCTGCTCGCGCAAGACGCCGTTGACCTCGATGCGTTTGCCGACGTGGTCAGCCAGGTTCACACCGGCGCTGCCGTTCAATTGATAGGTCGCCGGCGTCGAGCCGTCAACGGCCTGCGATGACGTCAGCACGAAAGTATTGGTGGCTTCGCCGGCTCTGAGGCAGCCGGTAACGAGCGTCGGCACGTTCGGCTGCTGGACGGTCTGAGTCTGGGCCTGCGCCGGGGGTGCGGCGGGTTCCTCGCGGCTGCAGGCGCCGGCGGCCGCTGCAGCGATAAACAATGCGGTAAGTCCCTGTCGTGTGTGCAGAATCATGGCTCTCCTCTTCTGATCCGTTTCTTAGCCATGGTTTCTGCAGGATGCAGGCCATCCGTGCCGGTCAGCGCGGGAGCAGCGTGCGTCCTACGAAAAAGGGGCCAAGGCGGTCCAGGTACAAAGAGGTCTGCTGGGTCTTGCGCATCGATTGGACGACGGCTGACAGGGGAAAGAGATCTTTCCCGATCAGGCCAATCACGAAGTCGTTGTCGGCGCGATCGAGACCGTGGCAGGCGAGCCGGATGTCGTGCGCCAGATCGCCCGCTCCGAACGCCATGCCGATGGTGCCGTGTTCCGCGAGGATGGTACGCTGTTGATCTGCCGGAAGCTGCGCGAAAGAGCCGGAGCGCCGGAGTGGGTACCAGATGGCCCATCGCCAATCCGGATTGAGGACCGTCCGCCGAGGTCTGCCGGTGAGTGTGTCCTGCAGATCGGGCTCGTAGCCCAGCGAGTAGGTGCGGCCGAACATGCTCAACTCTGGCTTTGGCGAGAAGCCGCTCGTCACCGCTCTGAGCGCCGGCGCCAGGGTGTCGAGAAAGGCGTTGGGGTCCTCTGAGAGTGCAAGGATCCCCACGCCGGTCGGATCGTTCAGCTCTTCGTAGATAACCGTTTCGATGGGCAGTCCAGAAAGGGTGTGTGCTACCGAAGACGCGTCCGCACAGCCGGCGAAGCACAGCAACTGCATGTATAGCCGCCGATCGGACCGCTGCGGCGCGCCATCCTTCAATCCACCCGTTTCGCTCAGGTCGGGCGGAACCACCCGTGCGCGCCCTGTCTGCTCAGCCATCAACACCCTCATGCCCCGCCGCTTACGCCTTTAAGGCTCTGCTGAATTCGAGGGGCAGCCTGCTAAAATTGTCGTGCCCCATATGTCAACACTGAAACCTATTTCTGACCTGTCCGCACTCGAGGCCGCCATCGCCGAATCGCGCGAGCGCCCCGTACTCATCTTCAAGCACAGCCGCAACTGCGGTATCAGCTGCGAAGCGTTTGATGAGCTGCACGCTCACATTGCTGACGGCTCCGCGGATGCGTCTTATAACGTCATCACGGTTCAGCACCACCGCAGTGTTTCGGATGCGGCCACGGCCCTGCTGGGCGTCCGGCACGAGACGCCCCAGGCGATCCTGCTGAAGGACGGCGTGCCGGTGTGGAATGCGTCGCACTTCCGCATCACGGCGCACGAGCTCAAGCGCGTTCTCGCGTAGACGAATCCTCTTCGGCAAAGATCAGCCGCCAGCTCTCGTGCGAAACCTCGAGCGACCTCAGCACCGCCACCGTGGGGTCCGGTGAAGGCCGGCCATCGCGGTTGAACCACACCGCTCGAATCCCTGCAGCTCGGGCGCCCTCGACGTCATTGGCCCAGGAGTCGCCGACCATCACCGCCTCGTCGGCTGACACGCCGGCGCGGTCGAGTGCGACCTCGAAGATGCGAGACGCCGGCTTCGACACGCCCACTTCCTCCGAGACCACGAGCACGTCGACATGGCGATCGAGATCGCAGCCGCACAGCTTCTCGCGCTGTTCGTGCAGCAGATTGTTCGACACGATCACGACCGCCGCACGTTCGCGAATCGCGGCGAGAAAGCGTGCCGCGCCGTCAACTGGCTTGCGCGCCTGGATGTATCCGTCCCGATAGGCGGCGGCCGTCCGTATCGCCAGGTCGGCGTCTGCTTCGATTCCAGCAGATCGATACAGGCGTCGAAAGCGCTCGACGCGCGCAGCATCGAGGTCGACGCGACCCGCCAATACTTCCAGGTGCAACTCTTCGAGGATCCTGGAGTGCCAGCTCTCCAGCGACGGAGGGTTGATAGCCGCGAGACCCTCATGCAGCCCGCGAACACCGAGCAGCGCCTCGCGCGCGCAGTGCTGGTGATCGAACAGCGTGTCGTCGAGGTCCAGCAGCACCGCCCGAATATTTCCCGCCGCTCTCACCCTCTCATTGTGTCACGCCAGGCCGCCGCCTGATCGAGTGTGAGCCTCGAGGTGGGGTGCGAGATCGGGGCGAGCGGGAGGTTTGATAGACTGACGCCGTGCCTGCCGTCGTGATCGCCGCTTCCAACCTGATGGCCTCGCTGTGCGAGCGGCTCACGGGGGAAGGCGAACTCCACACGTTTTCCGATACCGAGCCGATCCAGGCGCTTCAGGCCATCCTCGAAGGTCGCCCGGACGTGATCGTACTGGAACGTCTGTTCGCCGCGACGCCACGGGGAGCGGCACTGATCAACCGTATCCGAACGGATCCAAATCTTGGCGGTTCGGAAGTTCGCGTGATGTCGCACACCGGTGACTACATGCGTCAGGTTGCCCGCCCTGCCGCTACCGTCGCCGCCGGGGTCGACAAGGGTGCGGCCGGTCTCGCGGTCCCGTCGCCAGGGTCACGTGCCGCCACCCCCGTAGCGCCGGCACGCGGACTCGACTGGCACGGAACGCGCCGCGCAGCACGGACGCGTATGAGAGGCGGGGTCGAGATCCAGCTCGATGGCAATCCCGCGACCGTGGTCGACGTGTCGACGGTTGGCGCGCAGGTCGTCTCGAACACGATCCTCCGGCCGAATCAGAAGGTCCGCGTGTCGATTCCGCAGGAGGACGCCCTCATGCGCTGCCGCGGCACCGTCGCCTGGGCCAAGTTCGAGCTGCCGAAGCCGTCCGCGCCGCCCGTCTATCGTGCCGGGCTCGAGTTCATCGACGCCGACCCCGCGGCGGTCGACGAATTCAGCACCCGCAATCGGCAGTAAGAGGAGGTTGCGCTCGCAACCGCTACTGGCCGATTCAGTGATCAGCGCCGAAACCACTTCGCCGCGATCGAATCCTTGCGAATGATCGTGTCTTCGCGTGCCGAACCGGTGGAGACAACGGCCGCCGGGACGCCGGTGATTTCCTCCAGCCTCGCAACATAGGCGCGCGCCTCGCTCGGCAGGTCCTCGAAGCTCTTCACGCCGGCCGTGGGCTCTGTCCAGCCGGGCAGCGTCTCGTAGACCGGTTCGCACGCGGCAAGCTGCGCCTGGTCGCCCGGCATCTCGGTCAGCGTCGTACCGTTGCAGCGGTAGGCGGTGCAGACCGACAGTTCGGGCAGGCCGTCGAGAACATCGAGTTTGGTCAGCGCGAGTGCGTCCAGCCCATTGACCCGGACGGCGTAACGCACCGCAACCGCATCGTACCAGCCGCAGCGCCGCGGACGTCCGGTCACGGCGCCGAACTCCTGTCCGCTCTCGCGGAGGCGGTTCCCCATCTCTCCGGTCAGCTCAGTCGGCAGCGTACCTTCGCCGACGCGCGTCGTATAAGCCTTGGCCACGCCGAGGACGCCGTCGATCGCCCGCGGCGGCACGCCGAGACCCGTGCACACACCGCCGATCGTGGCGTTGGACGAAGTCACGTATGGATACGTCCCGTGATCGATGTCGAGGAGCGTGCCCTGTGCGCCTTCGAACATGATGGCGCGATTCTGCTGGCGCGCCTCCGACAGGAACAGCGAGACATCCTTGACCCACGGCCCCATCCGAGCCCAGGCCTTCTTCAAGTCAGCGAGGACGTTGTCCGCATCCATCGTCGATTCCGGAATGATGCGGTTGCGTGCGGCGACGTTGTGCTGCACGGCGCTGGCCAGCGCCTCCATGTTGGCAAGATCGCCGACGCGCACGCCGCGGCGTGCGATCTTGTCCTCGTAGGCGGGACCGATACCACGCGAGGTCGTGCCGATCTTCCGCTCGCCGCGGCGGGCCTCGCTCAGCAAATCGAGCTCGCGGTGGTACGGCAGGATCAGGTGCGCCTTGTCGCTGATGATGAGGCGATCACCGATCTCGATGCCGGCGGCGGCAACCTCGTCGATCTCGGCGAACAGTGCCTGTGGATCGATGACGACGCCGTTACCGATCACGCAGGTGACGCCGGCGTGCAGGATGCCGGACGGCAGAAGCCGCAGCACGAACTTGCGTCCGTTGGCGTAGACGGTGTGTCCGGCGTTGTGTCCGCCTTGATACCGCGCGACGATCTCGAAATTCGGCGTGAGCAGATCGACGATCTTGCCTTTGCCCTCGTCACCCCACTGGGCGCCCAGCACTGCGATGTTCATAACCGCTGTATTCTACATTCCTTCCTATGCTGCACTTCGATGGCGAGTCATTAACGCTCGAACAACTCGAGCTGATTGCCGGCGGCGCTGTCGACGTCGGTCTCGCGGCCTCTGCCGCACGGCGCGTGGCAGCGTCCCGAACTGTGGTGGACGCGAAGGCGTCGGGCGATGTGGCGGTCTACGGCGTGAACACTGGATTTGGCGCGCTCGCTGAAACTGCGATCCCGAGAGACCAGCTCGGCGCGCTGCAGCTCAATCTGTTGCGCAGCCACGCCGCCGGTGTCGGCGAGCGGTTACCGGTGCGCGCGGTTCGAGCCTCGATGGCCCTGCGTGCCAACGTTCTGGCGAAAGGGTTCTCTGGAATCCGTCAAGAGACGCTGGAACTGCTGATCGCACTCCTCAACCGCGGCGTTCATCCGGTCGTACCGAGCCGCGGGTCGGTCGGCGCGAGCGGCGACCTCGCGCCCCTGGCGCACCTCGCGCTCGTCCTCGTGGGCGAAGGCCATGCCACCGTGAAGGATTCGCCGGTCATGCCGGGAATCGATGCACTCCGCGCCGTCGGCCTCTCCCCGATTACCTTGCGATCGAAGGAAGGCCTCGCGCTGATCAACGGCACACAACCGTCCACAGCGGTGGCGGCGCTGGCGCTGGTTGCGGCGGATCGGCTGGCGCGGGCCGCAGATATTACCGCCGCGTTGTCGATCGATGCACTCCGCGGCTCGATGGTCCCATTCGACGAACGGATTCACGCCGCCCGCCCGCACGCCGGCCAGCGTGACTCGGCCGCGAACATCCTCATGCTGATGACCGGCAGCGCGATCAACGAGTCGCACGAAGCCTGCGGCCGTGTTCAGGATGCCTACTCATTGCGCTGCACCGCGCAGGTGCACGGCGCGGCCCGCGATGCGCTGGGCTTCATCCGGCAAACACTGACGACAGAAGCAAATGCAGCCACCGACAACCCGATGGTGTTCGGCGATTCGGGGGAAATCGTCTCGGGCGGCAACTTCCACGGCGCACCGGTTGCGATCGCGGCGGACCTTCTCGCGATCGCGGTGACGCAATTCGCGACGATCAGCGAGCGGCGCTCCGATCGGCTCGTCAATCCCGCGCTGAGCGGCCTCGCGCCGTTTCTCACGACGGCCAGTGGATTGCAGTCCGGATACATGATTGCGCAAGTAACAGCGGCGGCACTGACCTCGGAGCTGAAGACGCTCGCCCATCCGGCAAGTGTTGACACGATCCCGACCTCGGCCAACAAGGAGGATCACGTCAGCATGAGCATGGGCGCGGCGTTGAAGGCGGAACGCGCAGTGA
>JACDDJ010000250.1 GCA_013817065.1 Acidobacteriota bacterium | reverse complement strand
GCACGGTGCTGCTGATTGCCTGCCTCAACCTCGCGAACATGCTGCTGGCGCGCGGTACGGCGCGTAAGAAAGAGATCGCACTGCGCCTGGCCCTGGGTGGATCGCGCCGGCGAATCGTCCGCCAGCTGCTGACCGAGAGCTTGCTCCTCGCCTCGGCGGGCGCAGCGGCCGGACTGGTGTTCGCCTACTGGTCGACCACCTTCCTGGTCGCCAGTCTCGCCAGGGTGCTGCCGCTCACGCTGGTGTTTGAGTCGCGTCCGGATATGAACGTGCTCGGCGCCACCGCGGCCTTCGTCGGACTGGCCAGGCTGATCGCGGGGGTGGGACCGGCGTTGAAACTGTCCCGGCTGGACCTCGTGAATGACCTCAAGGAGCAAGCCGCCGAGTCTGGCGCCCGTCCCGGCGCGTTCTCAGCCCGCAACGTCCTCGTCGTCGCGCAGCTGGCGCTGTCACTCGGTCTGCTGAGCGCAGGCGGGCTCTTCGGTCGGAGCATCATCAAGGCAGCGGCCGCCGATCCGGGCTTCTCCTACGACGGCGCGATCCTCGCGACCATTGACCCCAGTGTTGCGCAGATCGGCGAAGCGCGTGGACGCGAGATCTACCGGCAGGTCCTCGAGCGCGTCCGCTCAACGCCCGGCATCACGGCCGCCGGCCTCGCGTCGACCATCCCGTTCGGCAACGTCCACGAAGGCCGGCTGGTCGATCGGCCGGGGGTGCCGCGCGATGAGAAGATGTTCGGGCCCACATACCGGATCATCTCCGCCAACTACTTCAGTGCGTTCGGACTCCCGATGGTGAGCGGGCGCGATTTCACCGTCGCGGAAGAACAATCACCAAACGCCCCGCGGGTCGCGATCATCGATACCGTCCTCGCAAAGCAGCTCTTCCCCAACGAGGACCCCGTCGGCCAGTCGATCCGCTTCACACCGCGCGAGGGATCGAGTTACAAGGACGACAACGTCCTGCTCCAGATCGTCGGCGTGGCGCCGACCATGCGCGAGGAACTGATGGGCCAGGGGGAGAATGCGCACATCTACGTGCCGAGTGGATCCAACTACCGGGCCGCCATGACCGTTCACGTCAAGACCTCGTCACCGGCGCCCCAGGCGGTGTCGGCGGCAATCGAGACGATTCGCCGCGAACTCCGCGCCGTCGATCCGCGGCTGCCGGTGCTCGAGCTGACCACGTTCCAACGGTTCCACGACAACAGCCTCGAGCTGTGGGCGATCCGTACCAGCGGCCGGATGCTGCTGCTGGTCGGCACTCTTGCGCTCGGCCTGGCAACCGCTGGAGTCTACGGCGTCAAGTCATACCTGGTATCGCGCCGGACGCGCGAGATTGGCATCCGCATGGCGCTTGGCGCCAACCCCGGCGACGTCGTGGGAATGGTGATGCGCGAGTCCGTGGGGCTGACGCTCGCAGGCCTGGCGGTCGGATTCCCGATCGCGTTGCTGATGGGCCGTCTGCTGGCGACCATCCTCTACGATGTCAGCAGCTTCGATCCGCTCGTATTCATCCTGTCGCCGCTGGTCCTGACCGCGGCGGCGCTCTTTGCGAGCTACATACCTGCGCGCCGGGCCACGCGGGTCAATCCGCTCACGGCACTGCGGTCGAACTAGCGTTCGATCCAGTGTTGCGGCTGAGTTCCATCGGCGTCTCAGGGTAATCGGGGCGGATAGCGATGGCGCCGCCGCTGCCGCTACTCTGCGCGTCATGTCGCTCTTCAGAACCAAGGCCCCTGGTGCCGGCGCTCTCCGCCCTGGTATTACTGGCATTGATGCTCAGCCTCCCGGCGAGACCCGGACGCCGCTGATCGTGTGGATGGCGCTCGGCGTCGCCATCTACGTCGGGTATGGATACCGCCGGATGAAGCTGGCGGCGTCTTAGGTGCGTGGGTCCGCAGGTCGGAAACTGTAAATTGCCGGCCGTCATCGGCGATCCGCCGCCCGATCGCGTCGCCGAACACGATCGGCCTTCCGTCCTCCTGCTGGCTACCTGACCGTCACAGTGAAGCAACCGGTCCGAAGCTCGATCGTCGGGTTGGTGAGGTTGTCCACGAGCCGGAACATGACGTCGAACTGCGTTCCGTCCGGAATCGACGCCGCAAAGTCCAGATGCGCTGAGCCCGCGCCCCCGTTGGACGTCTCCAGAGTAACGAGCGGACCGGCGGCCGGCAGAGGGAAGGTGATGAAGCTCGGGGCCGGCGGGCCCCAGGGCGCGAGGCCGTCGGCGCGCTGGCAGATGCCGTCGGCGCCATTGACCCGCCCAACTTCAGGCGCTCGCTGGATATAGAAGACAGTGTTGCCCGGCGCACCGTGGACGTTTATGTGATCTGCGCACTGAAGGTGCCGTCAGCGTTTGAAGTCGGTGTCACCTTGACGATGCCGGATCCCGAGCCAACGACGGGGTGCAACCGAGCGACAGCGATGGACTCGCCGGAGACGGACGGGCCGGTTCCGACCTCTATCGCGACGCCTGACGACAACTGGGCGCTGGCAGGCGCCGTCGGGCTGTTCTGACGGGTGCAGGCGAGGGAGGCGACGGACAGGGCAAGGGCAATTCCTGATGCAATGCGCAAGGCGGACATATGGACCTCGATCAGCGCATCCTCACGGTCGTCCTTACTGGGGGCCACCTGGTATGCGCGCCAGCATCTTCGCGGCTGGCCGAATCGGGCGCAGTCGACAGGGTGTGAACTTTCCCTGAAGATTGAAAACCAAGTCGCGCGTATCAATTACCTCCGTGCCTGCATCGTTCCGTTTCGAGGAATGTGAGCTGGACGTTGCCGCCTATGTCCTCACGAGGGCCGGTGAGCGCGTCAGACTCGAAAGGATCCCGATGGAACTGCTGATCCTCCTGGTGCAGAACGCGGGCACCCTTGTCGGTCGAACCGAGATCCAGGCGCTCTGGGGCAATGACGTCCATCTGGAGCACGACTCGGCCATCAACACCGCCGTCCGCAAAGTTCGCCAGGCTCCCGGGGATGATGCCGAGCGTCCAAGGTTCGTAGAGACCGTGGTGGGTAAGGGTTACAGGTTTATTGCACCAGTCGACCAGCGCGTGCTCTCAGGTGGGGCGCAGCCGAGCGCCAGTAACATACCGCTGCCTTCGGTTGGAGACTTCCCTCGCTACTGCCTGACCCGCGGCAAACAGGAGTTTCTCCTGGTGGCTGGCGAGAACATGCTTGGCCGGGACGCAGACGCGCAGGTCCACGTCGAGCATCCGTCAGTGTCCCGTCGCCACGCGCGTATCTCGATCGAGCGGGGTCGTGCGGCGCTCGAGGATCTTCGGAGCCTGCACGGCACTTTTGTGAACGGACGGAGAATCGAAACCCCGACCGAGCTGAAGAGCGGCACCGTCATCGGCCTGGGTCCGATCACGCTGACCTTTTTGCTTGTGCCGGTCTCCGCATCGACGTCGCCGGTGAATGGCGAGCCCGAACACCGGACCGAGCGTCCATCGTGACGCTCCAGCCCGGCACACGGCTGGGCGTTTACGAGATCGTTTCTTCGCTCGGATCGGGAGGAATGGGAGACGTCTATCGCGCCAGGGACACTCGGCTTGGACGTGAAGGCGCCGTCAAGATTATTTCCGACCGCGTCGATGAGGAGCCGAACGCTATCGCCCGCTTCGACCGCGAGGCGCGGATTGTCGCTTCGCTCTCGCATCCGAACATCGTGGTGCTCCACGACGTCGGACGCGAGAACGGCGTCACCTTTGCGGTCATGGAATTTCTCAAGGGCGAACCGCTGGACCGGTTGCTCGCCGGTGGTCGAGATCTGGGTTGGCGAAGGTCAATGGAGATCGCCACGGCGGTCGCGGACGGCCTTGCGTCTGCGCACGACACGGGAGTGGTCCACCGTGATCTGAAGCCGGCGAATCTTTTCATCACGGAAGAGGGGCACGTCAAGATTCTCGACTTCGGACTGGCGTGGCACGATCCATTTCGAACCGGCGCGCAGGTTGGCATGAGCCGAAGCGACGCGACGCAGACGGGTGCGGTATTCGGAACCGTGTCGTATATGTCGCCGGAACAGGTCAGGGGCGAGCCCGCTGATCCACGCTCCGACATCTTCTCTCTCGCCTGCGTACTCCACGAGATGCTGAGTGGCACCCCACCCTTTCGCCGTGACACACCTCCGGAGACGCTGGCCGCCATCCTCAGAGACGATCCGCCACCATTGGCAGGGTCCGCCGGAACGCTTCCGGTCCGCCTGAGGGGCATCCTGATCAGGTGTCTCGGCAAGACGCCAGAACACCGGTTCCAATCGGCTCAGGATCTCGCCTTCGCGCTACGCGAGACGATGAGCGCTCCCGGGATTGGGGCGGAGGCCTTCGGCCGGCTACGGTTCACGCGTGCGCGTACCTTGAGCCTGGCAGTGCTCCTGGTCCTGGTCCTGTCCGCTACGGCTTTCTGGTCAACCGCGCGGAAGGGCCGCGCCGCGGAGTCGTCCTTGATCCCTGGGGGGACGGCGACCGCGTCGGCAGGTATGACCAGCGGCCGCGCCGCTGCCTACGACGCGTATGTGCGAGGCCGTCACGCGTGGAACAAAAGAGGCGAATCAGATCTGCGGGAGGCCCTTCGCCACTTCCAGCAATCCATGGATGCGGACCCGACCTATGCACCAGCATACGTCGGCCTTGCGGAGTCGTACGGCCAACTCGGCTACGGTTCGTACATATCGCCGGAAGAGTCCTTTCCTCGAGCCCGTGCGGCGGCGAAGACCGCTCTCGAGCTCGACTCGACCTCCAGCCAGGCACACACGACGCTGGGTTTCGTTTCGATGTACTACGAATGGGACTTCACGGCAGCCGAGACGTCGTACAAGCGCGCGATTGCGCTGGCGCCGAACGATGCCATCGCGCATCAGTGGTATGCGTACCTGCTGGCTGCGACGGACCGGCCGATCGACGCGGAGCGGGAAATCAACACCGCCAGCAAGCTGGACCCGCTGTCGGTGCCGATCACAGTCGATCACGCCTACATTACTACGGAAGGAACACAGAGGCGCTGCGGTGGGTGAAGCGTGCGCTCGAAATGAATCCGGCGTTTCCGCCAGGGCACTTCTGGCTGGGTCGCATTCATACCGAGGAGGGTCGCTACGAGGCGGCAGAGGCCGCGCTTCAGAACGTGGGGTCTCTCCGCAAGTGGACGCCCGCAATGGCGGCGCTCGGTTACCTCTATGGAAGATGGGAACGGCCAGGCGCCGCGCGGGCGCTACTTGGCGAGTTTCAGGAGCTGGCCAGACAAGACCGATATGCGTCCGGTTATGCCATCGCTCTGATTCATGCCGGCCTCGGCGACCGTGACCGGCTGTTCTCGGCGCTGGATGCGGCTTACCGGGAGCGCTCGCATTGGCTGGTCTGGCTCAATCGCGATCCCCGTTGGAACGACGTCCGGTCCGACCCGCGGTTCAAGGATCTCGTCCGCAGGGTTGGTCTGCCGGCGTGATTGGACCGGTTGCTGCTCCGTCCGCCTGCCGACAACGCTCTGTGGCGCAACAGTTGCCCCCGTCACGTCTCCTGCTGGTCGAAAAGCGAACGGCGTGACCGGGAGGCCACGCCGTGAAGTACTGATTTGATTGATCGGGGCGAGAGGATTCGAACCTCCGACCCCTCGGTCCCGAAATCGTTGTCGGTCCGCGAGCTCGTGTGGAATGTAGCGCAATCGCCGCTTCGCGAAATCACTGAGCGACGAAAGAGTAAATGGAATCACTTGCGCGTATGTCAGTATTGACATACGATGTTCAGCATGGCGGGCGCCGACAAGCCGATCGTTTGGCTGCACGGCGAGATCAAGACTCCGCCGTTCTCTGCGGAAGCGCGTATCGAGACTGGCATGTTGCTCCGGCGACTACAGCGCGGCGAACGTCTCAGTATGCCGGCCTCGCGTCCGATGCCGATCATCGGTCGCCGGTGTCATGAACTCCGAATGGTGGATGCGAGCCAAACCTGGCGAATCATCTACCGCGTTGACCCAGATGCCGTCGTCATAGCTGAAGTCTTCTCTAAAAAGACGGCCTCGACACCGACAGCAGTCATTGAGTTGGCTCGTACGAGATTGCGGCACTACGACGACGCGGTGAAAGGATGACATGAACAAAACGAAGCGCACGCGGCTGGAGGCACGGGGCTGGCGAGTCGGTTCCGCGAAAGATTTTCTTGGGTTGAGTCCTGAGGAGGCCGCGCTTGTCGAGACTCGGTTGGCACTCAGTCAGGCGCTGCGCTCGAGGCGCGTTGCGCACGGCTTGACGCAGGGCGAACTCGCGCGGCGGTTAAAGTCCAGCCAATCACGCGTGGCCAAAATGGAGGCCGGCGACAAGACGGTCTCTGTGGATCTGCTGGTCAAAGCGCTGTTTTCACTGGGCGCAAAGCCGCGAGATGTCGGCCGCGCGCTGCAGTGCCGTGTTACTGCAGCCGCTTGAGTCTGCGCTCCTGTAATTTTCATGACTGACGTAGTCAAAGACAGAAACAACTTCGTCCCGAAATCAACTCGGCATCGTCCATCAACGGATCTCCCCGGCGAGCCCGCAGCAGAACGGCCAGCACGAATGCACCGCGAACTTAAGCGCGAAACGGCGCGGCCAGCCGCCGGCACCTCCAAGGCCCAGCAGCGACGGTTCGACGCGTTCCGTCGGCGGTATAACGACGAGCGTCCCCACGAGGGGATTGGCGACTGCACCCCCACCTCGCTGTGGATGTCCTCCACCCGCCCCTATCCTGAGCGCATCGCGCGGCCCGACTATCCCTCCCACATGGAAGTGCGACGGGTCAGCACGGCCGGGACGTTTCGGCTGCACTCGCAGCAGCCCTTTCTCAGTCAGACGC
>JACDDJ010000249.1 GCA_013817065.1 Acidobacteriota bacterium | reverse complement strand
AGTCTCGACCGGGCGACGTGCGTCGACAACCTGCGCCGGATCCTCGACGTCGCGCAGCAGCACGGGTTCTTCGTCCGAATCGACATGGAGAACTCGCCGTTCACGCAGGTGACGCTGGACGTGTTCGAGACCATGTGGGAGCAGGGTTACCGTAACGTTGGCGTCGTGCTGCAGTCGTGCCTGCCGCGGAGCCTGGGCGATGCGAAACGCATGAACGAGCTCGGCGCCCGCGTGCGGATCGTCAAGGGCGCCTACAAGGAACCGCGCACGGTCGCCTACCAGGAGAAGGAACAAGTGGATGCCGCGTTCCTGGTAATCACGGAACTCCTGCTGTCCGGCGGAACGTACCCGGCGATCGCCACGCACGATCCCGCCATGATCACGGCGGCCCGGGCCTACGCAAAAGAGCGCGGCATCGCCCATGACAAGTTCGAGTTCCAGATGCTGTTTGGCATCCGGCGCGACCTGCAGGCGGGCCTGTCGTCCGAGGGCTACAACGTCCGCGTCTACATTCCATTCGGTCGCGAATGGTTCCCCTACTTCATACGCCGCCTGGGTGAGCGCCCCGCCAATATCGGATTCGTCATTCGGGGCATCCTGAGCGAACGGTAAGCGACCCTTTTACGGCCGAGGTGTGGCCTCGGCTACCACTTCCGAGTCTACGGACTGCCACCTGGGCAGCTGGATCCCGTTTCAGCCGCTACACACATTCAGCCCACCCCCAAGCCGTATTTATCTGCGTTTTCTCGTTAAGTCGTTGGATGAGCTCTGGTTAGCTCATGCTCCAGTGTCGTGGCATAGCGATTGATAATTCATGGGCTGTGAGGACGGAACGGCCGAGCCCGGCAGAGCGTCCTACAACACAGGAGTGAGGCATACGTCGATGGTGACCAACTACCCACAGCAGCTAGCGGCCGCCGCGGAGATTACTTACGAGAGAACGTCAACCGTCGTGGCGCGCGCAATGGGCCGCCTCTGGCAATTGATGTGCGGTGTGAAGGGGCATGACGAGGTGCGGCACTTCGAGGGCAAGCGCGTGATGATGCGCTGCACGTCGTGCGGCCACGATACGCCCGGGTGGGAAGTCAGCGATCGTGCCCCGCGCAAGCGCTTCGATGGGGATGCCCGGCGGCACCAGCTGAAGCCGCAGCTCGTGCTCCGCAAGAGCGCGTAAGGCAGCATCGCGCCGCCTCCTCGTGCTGACAATCAGATCCCGCTCCGGGGGGATTGTCGCTTCACACGCCGATGTCGGTGGCGGTCAAGGCCTCTGGAGTGGATAGAGTGTGAAGCCGAGAGCGCTCGCGATGTCGGCGAGCCGCATATCGTAGGTCGCCACCTGAATGGCCGGCTGACGTTGGCGCAAGAAGTCCGCACTGGCCGCGTGCAATGCGTCGAGTGTGCGAACCGGTCGCGGAAATGGTTCCAGCGCTCTGGACAGCACCGGCGGGACGAGTTCGAGCAGGGCCACGCGTCCGATCAACGCGCGGACGGCGTCGCCGTGGCTTTGCGCGAGCTTCAGGGCGTGAATCCGCGTCCAGACTTCGTATTCGAGCAATCGACTCGACACCAGCGTGTCGTCCCAGAGACTGTCTGGCGGACGCTCGTCCTCCGCCAGCAATTCCGCCAGGACTACGGACGAGTCCAGATAGATCATCGCTCGCCGCGGTCTGCGGCGAGCTCGGCGAGTAGTGCTTTCAAGGTCGCCACTGGTGCCCGTTTGGGCCTTGCCTGGGACACGATCAATGGTGGCCGGAGCCAGCCCTGCCTGATGACCTCGCTGAGCAGGGCATCGGTGACGTCATTGGCGCGACCGGCCTGGGGCGGCCCGAGCTCTGCTACGACATGATCGTGATCCGTCACGAGTATGGTCTCGCCGGTGGCGGCCACCCGAATGTACTCGCTCAGCCTGTTCTTCAGCGTCTTGATACCAACGGCTCGCATTCGTCATGGTAGCTACTGGTGGCCACCTCGTCAACCCATCGACGTTGTGATGTGCTGGCTTGTGTATGAGTATCGACTTGCTCTCAAGGAATGAGCCCTCCGAGAAACCCGGTACGATTCACCGTCCACGCGAGGACGAGATCGGACAGTACGTCGCGGCACGCGAGGACGTCGGCGACATCCACATATTCTTCGATGCTGTGCAGGCCGGCGCCGCCAGGGCCAAAGAGGACGGACGGGATCCCGGCGTCGCCGAGGATCGCGGCGTCGGTCCAGAAGCTCAAACCCGTGGGCGCCGTGCGCACGCCGCGGGCTGCGGCGCAACGTTCGACCAGCCCGGGCAGCATCGATCCCGCCGGCGTCTGATACGGCGGCCGTGAAAACCGCACCCCCATCGTCGCCTCGAACTCCGGATCCTCCTGCCGCAAGTCGTCCAGGATTGCGCCCACTTCCCTCTCGACTTCGGAGAGCGACTCCCCCGCAACAGTCCGGCGTTCCATCTGCAGCAGGCAGCGGTCCGGGTAGACGCTCCACTCACGTCCACCTGCGATCGTAGAGGCGTGCAGGGAGGGCGTCCCCATGACCGGGTGGACCGGCCGAGCCTGAAGTGAGCGATCGAGCGCTTCGAGACGCGCCAGGACGCGGCCCATTCGTAGAATGGCGTCGCGTCCGTCCTTCGGACGGCTGCCGTGCGCGGCGCGTCCTGCTGTTTCGATCTCGAACCAGGCAAATCCCTTGTGACCGATGCCGATCTGCAGGTCGGTAGGCTCGGTCACTACCGCCGCGTCCGCCCGCCACTCTTTGACGAGCGCATCGGCGCCAATGCTTTCGAACTCCTCGTCCACAACTGCGGCGATGATCAGCCGGCCCCGATTCAACCCGCGCTCGCGAACGACGCGGGCGGCGTCGATCATCGCCGCCACACCGCCCTTCATGTCCTGCGAGCCGCGTCCGTAGAGCCGGCCATCGCGAATGGACGGCGTGAACGGCGCCGCCATGCCTTCGACACCAACGGTGTCGGTATGGCCGCAGAACATCAACGACGGTCCGGGCAGGCCACTGTCGAGAACGCCAATGACGTTTGGCCGTCCGGGCGCCACGTCCTGCAGGTGCACTTCGAGACCGAGCCCGCGCAGATGATCGGCGATGGCGGCCGCAACGCCGGTCTCAGCCGCCGCCTCGTCGACGAGCGACGGGTTCACGGAATCGATGGACACGAGGCGCGCGAGGAGCTCGATGCAGGGGTCCGGCATGGGGAGACAGGTATTATGCCGGAATGGATCTGAAGGGCCGCACCGCGGTCATCACCGGCGCTTCCTCCGGCATTGGACTCGCGTGCGCCGAACATCTCGCCCGCGGCGGCGTCAATGTCGTGCTCGGGGCAAGGCGGTCCGACCTGCTCGATGCGGCGGTCGCACGCATCCGGGACGCGGGTGGCCGAGCCGAAGCCGTCACCGTGGACGTCACGCGCGAAGAGGACGTCACGCGCCTGGTCGGCCGCGCGCAGGAGACGTTTGGCGGCCTCGACATCATGATCTGCAATGCCGGCTTTGGTTACTACGGCACGGTCGAAGAAACACCGCCGGACTTGATGCACCGGATGATGGACGTGAACTTCATGGGTACGTTCTACGGCACACGAGCGGCGTTCCCGATTTTCCGCGCGCAGAAGAGCGGCCACCTGATTCTGATCTCCTCCATCGTCGCCAAGCGCGGCATCGCCCAGATGAGCGGCTACTCTGCAACCAAGGCAGCGCAATCTGCATTTGCCGAATCGCTCCGCTCGGAGTTCGCCGGTTCGGCCGTCCATGTCTCGACCGTGTTTCCGATCTCGACCGAGACCGAGTTCCGCCATGCGATGGAACGGGACTTCGGCCATTCCGTTTCTGGTCTCGGGCCGAAGCAGTCCATGGACGACGTGGCGAAGGCGGTCGTCGCGTGTCTCCGCCGGCCGCGCCCGGAGGTGTATCCACACCGGCTGTCGCGAGCGCTCGCGATTATCAACGCCGTTGCCCCATCGTTTACAGACAGGCTCGTAACGAAATACGGGCGGCGCCGAAAAGTCGGCGCATGAGCGATCAGGCGGTACCGATCGCGCGCGCGGTTGAAGAGGCGGGAGGACGCGCACTGATCGTCGGCGGCTGGGTGCGCGACCGGCTGATGGGACGTGAATCGAAGGATGTGGACCTGGAGGTCTACGGTCTGCCGGCGGACCGGCTGCGCGAGTTGCTCACCCGCTTCGGATCGGTGAACGCAGTCGGCGAGAGCTTCACCGTGTTCAAAGTCGGCGACATCGACGTTGCGCTTCCCCGCCGCGAGTCGAAGGTCGGGCGCGGCCACAAGGGTTTCGAGGTGCACGGCGATCCGAACCTCTCACCTGTCGAGGCGGCGCGCCGACGTGACTTCACGATCAATGCAATCTCCTGGGATCCGCTCCGGAACACCTATGCGGATCCGTTCGGCGGACGCGACGACATCGAACGTCGTCTTCTCAGAGCCGTCGACCCGTCAACGTTTGGTGATGACAGCCTGCGGGTCCTCCGTGCGATTCAATTCGCCGCCCGCTTCGAGTTCAATCTGGATCCCGAGACAGAAGTGCTCTGCCCTACGATTCCGCTGGACGACCTGCCGTCGGAGCGGATCTGGGGCGAGATCGAGAAGCTCCTTCTCCAGGCGCAACGTCCGTCGCTCGGATTCGACCTCGCTCTCCGCATCGGCGTCATCGACGCCCTCTTCCCCGAGATCAAGGCTCTCGTCGGTTGCCCGCAGGAACCCGAATGGCACCCCGAGGGGGACGTCTGGATCCACACGCTGATGGTGGTCGACCAGGCCCGCACCCGCATCGACGATCTGCCGCACCCGAAGAAGGTGGCGATTATGCTGGGTGCGGTCTGCCACGACCTCGGCAAACCGCCCACGACCGCGTTTGTCGACGGTCGGATCCGCTCGATCGACCACGAACAGGCGGGAGTCGAGCCGGCGAGCGCCGTGCTCGATCGCCTCAACGTCCATAGCATCGGTGGTTTCGATGTGCGCAGGGAGGTGCTGGGGATCACCGCGCATCACCTCAAACCAGGAATGTTCGGCATGTCGAAGACGCCGGTCTCGGACGGCGCCTTCCGTCGGCTCGCACAGAAGGTCGACCTGGAACTCCTGGCGCGCCTCGCCAAGTCGGACTGCATGGGACGCGGCGGAGGCTTCGACTGCTCGTCGATGGACTGGTTTCTCGAGCGCGCTCGTCAGCTCGGAGTGGAGCATGCGCCACCGCCGCCGCTACTGCTCGGCCGTCACCTGTTCTCGCTCGGTGTCAAACCCGGGCCGCGGATGGGAGAAATTCTGCGCGCGGTCTACGAGAGGCAACTCGATGGGACAGTCACAACCCTGGACGAAGGTCTGGCGTTCGCACGAGAGTACAATCTTCATTCATGCTCCGAATGATCCCTGCCGCGCTGCTGTTCGGCGCATGCGTCTTTCTCCCTATGGCTGCGGCGGCGCAGGATCCGACCCCGCCTCTCGATCCGATCGATGATCGAATCGCGCCGTTTGTCGTGGATGCGCGCATCACGATGCCCCGATTCAAAGGGTCAGCGGCAGTAGCGCAGAGCCTCGGAGTCACCGAGTCAGACCTTCCCGGACGCGGACTCGGCCTGGTCGTCGGGGGCCACGTCTACCCGGTCCGCGCCCGCTCGCTCGCATTGGGAATTGGTGCCGAATTGATGTTGCGGTCCCGCGCCAGCAAGACGATCGCCCCCGCGATCGAGGACGGCCCCGATGGACCGACCATCGTCACGCGCATGACGTCGATCTCGCCCCAGGTCTCGCTCAACTTCGGACGGCGGAACGGCTACAGCTACTTGACCGGTGGTTACGGCCTTGGGTCATTCACAACGGAACTCGAAGACAGCCCTGTCGGTAATGCGGAGACCCGTCCGAAGATCATGAACTACGGAGCAGGCGCCCGGTGGTTCCTCAGGAAGCATCTCGCGTTCGCGCTGGACCTGCGCTTCTACAAGATTGGCGCGCAGGAGGCGGCAGTAGAGCGTCCCGCCTATCCCGCCTCGACGACGATGATGTTCAGCGCCGGTATCTCGAGCCGGTAGGACTCAGGCGGGCTTGTTCCGGCGCCACTCTTCGAACAGCCGGGCGGCATTACCGGAGACCGACCGGAGCGACGGGGTCCACCCCAGCGCGCGAGCCCTCGGGCTGCGGACGATCTGATCGAGCGCCAGCGCCTCGGCGTACGGCCCCATCTTCTGCTTCGCTTCCGCGAGTGGCACGTGCCTCACGCTCGGCGTCGTCTTGGCATGCTCGCTGAGCGCCGCGACGATGTCGTTGACGGTTTCGTCCCCTTCATCGTTGGCGTGGTAGATGCCCGATGCGTTAGGATTGGTGGCGGTCCGCAGGTAGAGATCCGCGAGGTCGCGGTCATACACGAGTGGCCAGTGATTGTCGCCCGGACCGATGACCCGGATCAGGCTGTTCGAAGCGTCCTTCAGCACGTCCCCGACGATGCCGCGGCCGGCGCCATAGACGAGGCCTGGGCGGATGACCACCGGGCGCCAGCCGGCAGTAGACGCATTGAGCACCCGCGCCTCGTGCGCCGGACGCCAGGCCACGAGCTCGATGGGATTAACCGGTGCGTTCTCGTCGGCCGGACTCAGCGCGGACCCGAGAACCCACACACCGGACGTGTAGATGATGAAGCGGCCGGGCTTCACCGGAGTGGCGAGAACAGTGTTGATGGTGGACTCGTCGATCTTGACGCCGCGAGGCGACGCCTCGAAGGCGGTCAGCACGACGCCGTCCGCTGCTGCGGCGGCGTCGGCATAGGTCTTCGGATCCGCGGCATCACCCAGCACGGCGTTCCCGCCTCGTTCTTGCACGAAGGCAGCCTTCTCGCTGTTCCGAACCAGGGCGTCAACGCGATGGCCTGCA
>JACDDJ010000248.1 GCA_013817065.1 Acidobacteriota bacterium | reverse complement strand
CGTCGAGCGTGCCGAACCCACCCGGAAAGATCACCAGCGCCTTGGCCAGGTACGCGAACCAGAACTTCCGCATGAAGAAGTAATGGAATTCAAGGTGCAGCCCGTCGGTGATGTACGGGTTGGGACCTTGCTCAAACGGAAGCCGGATGTTGAGGCCAACCGTTTTGCCCCCGGCTTCAGTCGCGCCGCGGTTGGCCGCCTCCATGATCCCAGGACCGCCACCCGAGCACACCACGAATCGGCGGCGCGGTTCTTCCAATGACAGGCTCCACTCGGTCAACAAGTGCGCGAGCCGTCGCGCGTCCTCGTAGTACCGCGACCAGTCCAGTGCCTTCTGACCGCGTTTGAGTGCCGCCGCGTAGTCGCTGCGCTTCTTCGCCTCGTCGGTCCCGAGCTTCGTCAGCTCCCGCTCGGCGCCCTCTCGGCTCAACGTTCGCGCCGACCCGAAGAAGACGACGGTGTCCTGGATGTTCGCTAATCTAAAACGCCGGGCCGGCTCGAGATACTCGGCGAGGATGCGGACGGGACGGGCATCAGTCGAGTCAAGAAATTCCAGGTCGTGATAGGCAAGCGGCTGTGGCTCCTTCATCGTAACGATCGCACCTCGGAAAAAACTGTATCATTTCGCGATGCGAAACCGTCTCATGTGGATCGGCACCATCATCGGTGGGCTAACGATCTCGACGATCGGCCTGGTTGGTTACCAACCGACCGGCCAGGCACCCGCGACCCCCGCCGGTTGGATCCTCGGCGAAGACGCCGACGAAAAGAAGAATCCACTGACCGCGGATGCCGCCACTCTCGCAACCGGCAAGGCTGTCTACAACAGCAAGTGCGCGGACTGCCACGGCCCCGCCGGTCTCGGCGACGGTCCGGACGCGGATCCCGAGGCGCGCGCCGACATGGATCTC
Organism: Acidobacteriota bacterium; assembly: GCA_013817065.1. Classification (GTDB taxonomy): domain Bacteria; phylum Acidobacteriota; class Vicinamibacteria; order Vicinamibacterales; family 2-12-FULL-66-21; genus JACDCA01. The sequence goes on along the minus strand of JACDDJ010000248.1, from coordinate 5,966 downwards.
ACCAATCCGAAGCGCGCCGGACGCAACCCCGATGGCGTCGTGTATTACAAGGTCCTCAACGGACGGCGCCGTCCGAAGATGCCGGCGTTCAAAGGCGAGCTGACGGAACAGCAGATCTGGAGCGTCGTTACCTACGCGCAGTCGCTGCGAAAAAAGTAAGCGCGGTCACAGGTACCGCGCGATCACCTCGCCGAGCACATAGCCGACCGCGGCCACGCCGAAGCCGACGATGAACATGTCGCGACCGCTCGCCCAGATCCCGCGGCCCGTGAACAGGCTGCGCGCGGCGCCGATGGCGAAGTGGGCCAGCATGCTGATCGCAAGCGACACCCAGACCGCCCGCCAGTGATCCATGAAGAGGAAGGGCGCAATCGGAATGAACGCGCCGACTGCCGTCGCCATGCCGGTGATGACGCCGTCTTTCAACGGCGCTAGTTCCGCAGGATGGATGTTGAGCTCTTCGCGGACCATGGCATTCAGGGCCTGGTCCGGATCCTTCATCATGTGGTGCGCGGTTTCGCGCGCGCGCTCGATCGGGAGCCCCTTCGCCTCGTAGATCAGGGCGAGCTCCTCCTCCTCGAGCTCAGGCATCAGGCGCATCTCGTCGCGCTCCATCGCGATCTGATGGGCGTGGACTTCCTGCTCGCTCTTCGCCGCGAGGTATCCGCTCGATCCCATTGAGAGCGCATCGGCCAGCGCCCCCGCGACACCGCTGATGATGACGACGTGCGGGGCGACGTTGGCGCCGACGATCCCGGCGACGAGACCGAAGTTCGCGGTGAGACCGTCGTTGAACCCGTAGACGATGCTCCGGAGCATGCCACCGGCGCCGCCGGTATGCCACGGCTCGCCCTCGCGGCCCATCATCTCGGCCAGTTCGCGCGCATGGACGGCGGAGTCAGACGCGATCTCGACGGCCGCCCTGTGAGCAGACTGATGTGACGTGCCGCGCGCCATGCCCAGATAGGCCTGCACTTCACGACCCTCTTCGGCGAGCAGCATGGGGAGGACGGCGCCGGGGCCGAATGCCTGTGCCATCCACGAGAGTAGACGCGTTCGCAGCGCGGTCTTGTAGAACGGCAGCGGACGACCGGCCTCTGCGAACAGTTCCTGCCAGCGGGCGGCGTGGCGGTCTTCGACTGCCGCCAGACGCTCGAACAGGTCGCGCCGCTCGGGCGTCTTCTCGATCGCCGCCAGGGCGCGATACAACACCGACGCGTCCCGCTCGTCGCGGTAGTGCTCGTCCCAGCTGGCGTCCGCTACAGGGCGCTCATGCTCCATCTTTCAAGGATAGTTCCTTACTAGGCGGAAACGGCTGGCTAGCATCGCTGACGTGCGCCCGAGGGGTTCGACCAGCTTCGAACATTCCATCCTGATCACCGTGGCCCCAACGCGAGCGCTGGCGGCTTCGGCCGAACGCCCACCGGGTCTAAGCCCGATCGATCTTCCGAGCGCGATCGCCAGCGGCGCCGCGAGGAAGCTCAACAGCGCGCCCATCTTGACCTCGTCGAGCACGCTCCCCGGCGGGAACGCGGCCGAGGCGAAGAACAGCGCGACGGTGAAGCCGATTCCCGCGGCTACCCCGAGCACAAGCGTGTGTGCGTAGGTCAGCCCCCCGGGCGCTTTCAGACCCATCATCACACCGACGAACGTCATGAGCACAATGCCGATCGGCTTACCTATCACGAGGCCGGTGAAGACAATCCAGGTACCACTCCCGATGCTGCCGAACGGCACGCCGGCGTTGACCAAACCGAACAGCAGCAGCACCACCTGCACCGGCACGTTGAACGCGTGCTCGAACCGGTTCATCGTGTCGGGCAGGTAATCTTCCCGTGCATCGTAAATACCCAGGTCACGCTTTGCGTGCGGCATGAACGGCAGGATCGGCACCATGGCAAGCGCGGCATGGACGCCGCCAAGGTAGAGCGCCCACCACGACAATCCACCTCCGAAGAGAACGTAGGGCCAGTAATTCAGCACGCACCGACGCTTCAGCCAGTAAGACACAGCGATCGCTGGAATCATCAAAGCCATGAATCTGACGAGAGAGAGCGGTCCGCTCGGATAAAAAATCGCCAGCAGGATCAATCCCAGCGCATCGTCCGCGATGGCGAGCAGGAGCAGGAACGGGATCGCCGGATGATTGCGAGGAAAGATCAACCGCGCCGCCATGTAGGAGAACGCGATATCGGTCGCACATGGCACGGCCCATCCGCGCGTCAACTCGGGACGGTCTGCCACACTCGCCAGCAGCACGAAGATCCCTGCCGGAACCAACATTCCGCCGGCCGCCGCGAGCAGTGGCACGGCAGCCTCACGAGGCGACTGAAGCGGGCCGCCCGGAAGCGTGCTCTCCACGATCTCCTTCGCTGCCAGCGCGAAGAAGAACACCATGCCGATATCGTTGACGACAAAATGCAGGGGACCGTGGGCAACGGCCTCGTAGGAGTGCAGATCGATGTTGGCCCAGATCAGGGCCGCCAGCGTGCCGCAGACCAGCAGCAGCGAGTTGTCGATGATAAAAGTCCACCACGCTGGACCTGCCGTGCGTGAAGGCGCGCTCATCCGATTCTTTGAACGTTCAAATAGTTAGCGTCGGACCGGCTCAGATCGGGGTTGACGCTGATGAACACGACGACCGCACCGGCCGCAACCAGGCCCTGTTCGATCAGCATGCGTTCGACCGGCCTCAGCTCTCGCGCCGCGGTGATGACCGGGGTGACACCGCGCATCAGCGCGAGCGTGCCGGCGACGGCCGTACTCGCGGTCGCCGCGATGATGCGAGTCTCGGGACGCAAAGCAGATAGCAGCCGCGCGGTTTTCCCCTCACGCGTCACCGCGACGATGGCGTCGGCGCGGCCGGTCGTCGCCAGTGTCACGGCTGCTTCGCACAGTGCACGTCCGTGCAGGCTGCCGGTCGGATCCACCGTCGGTTTCACGTTGTCGCTCGATGGGGCGCGCTCGGCCTCGACGATGATAGTGGCCAGCGTGCGGACGGTTTTGTCCGGCCAGGCGCCGACGGCGGTCTCGCCCGCGAGCATGATCGCGTCCGCACCTTCACCGACCGCGTTCGCGGCGTCGCTCACTTCCGCCCGGGTCGGCCGCGGATCGACGCGCATCGACTCGAGCACCTGCGTGGCGACGATGACCGGACGGCCGGCCGCACGAGCCGCGCGAATGATCTCTTTCTGGACTCGCGGCACCTTCTCGAGCGGCATCTCGAGACCGAGATCACCACGCGCCACCATGACGGCTTGCGCGAGCTCGAGAATCGCCGGCAGGTTCTGCAGCGCCGCCGGCCGCTCGATCTTCGCAATCACCGGCACACGTTTGCCGGCTTCATCCATGATCTGTCGCGCCCGCAGCAGGTCGTCCGCCGTTTGGACGAAGCTGAGCGCGATGTAGTCCACCCCAAGGTCCAGGCCGAAGCGGAGATCTATCGCATCCTTCTCGGTGACGGCGGACGCCGGCAGCACGACGCCCGGCGCATTGATCCCCTTGTTCTGGCCGAGGACTCCCCCGTTCACGACCGTTGTCACGAGCTCATCACCGTCCGCGCCCGTGACGCGCAGCTCGATTCGACCATCGTCGAGCAGCAACCGGTCACCGGGTAGAGCGGACCGCACCAGTTCGGTATAAGGCGTAAAGACCAACCCGGGCCCGCCCGTGTCCTCACCGCCGCGGATCCGGAGTTCGCTCCCGTCGGCGAGTGTGATCGGCGTTCCGCCCGCGAGAGCAGTCGTCCTGATCTTGGGGCCGCTCAGGTCCTGCATGACGGCAACGATGCTCCTCGCTGTTGCGGCCGCGGCGCGGACGCGGTGATACACCTCGGCATGCGCTTCGTGGTTGCCGTGAGAGAAGTTGAGGCGAAAAACGCTGACGCCGCTGTCGATCAGGCGCTCGATCATCTCGGGGGAGCTGCTGGCCGGTCCCAGCGTGGCCACGATCTTTGTCCGCCTCATGCTGTGGCCCAGGGATCAACGAGTGCCTTGGTGATCCGCATCGACTCGGCGTCCGCGAGTGCGTCGTTGAGGCCGTCGAGCGGGTAGGTTCGGCCGCCGATCTCGCGCCACGGGACCTGTTCGGAGTAGCGTTCGAGAAACGTGAGCGCGCGGAGGAAGTGTCCGGCCTCGCTGCCCCAGCAGCCGCGAATCTCCAGGTGCTTGCGATTGATCTGCCGGTGTGCGTTGATCGCGCTGTCGCCGACGTCCGTGTAGTGGCCGGCGATGACATACCGTCCGCCAACGCGCGCGAGGTCCAGTCCCTCAGAGATGGCGGCCGCGGCCCCGGCCGCTTCGAGAACGACATCCACCCCTTCGCCGTGGGTCAGGTGCTGCACGCTCGCGAGGCGCTGCTCCGCGCTGGTGGTGGTGACATCGAACACGTGATCGGCACCCATGCGGCGAGCCATGTCGAGGCGATCTCGGGGGGCACCGATGGCGATGATGGTCGAAGCGCCGCCACGGCGGGCTAATGCGATCGCGCTGAGGCCGACGGCGCCGGTGCCCTGGACGAGGACGCTGTCGCCGGGACGGAGAGCCGCGCGTTCGAGGATGTGCACCGCGGTCAGCAGGCCGCACCCGCCGCCGATGTAGTCGTCGAACCCGACCGTGTCTGGAAGGCGCGCGAGCCCGACACCGGGTTCGAGATAGATTGCCTGCGACCATCCGCCAAAGAGCCCCTCGTTCGCCGAGTCGGTGATGCCATAGACGCGCCTGGCGACGCAGCGCGTCGGGGTGCGGTGGACGGTGCACGCGCGGCACCGGCCGCAGGTGCGATGGACGTCGAAGAACGCGACCCGGTCGCCTTCGCGAAGCGTCGAACCGTCAAGCCCCGTCAGTGGGCCGCGAACCGCCTGGAGCGTTCCGGCCGAGACGTGTCCGGGGATGATCGGATAAGGAACGCCACTCAAGCGTCCGTGCCAGAGGTGGACGTCGGTGCCGCATACCTCCGACCGTTCAGTGCGCAGCAGTGCGGATCCGGCGGGCAGATCGGGTGCCGAAAACTCCCTGATCTCGATCGGCTGGCGTGGCGCCACCATGACGGCGGCAAGGATGCGCTGGCTCACATGGGTACGTTACCCTTGAACCGCTTTCGATCCAACACTGCACGATGAACATCCGCAATCTCCTCCTCGCCTCACTCGTCGTCTTCGGATGCGCGTTGCCGGCCGCGGCGCAGGAGGCGCGGGACTACGCCCCCAGTAAACCACGGCGGCAGTTCGTGACCGTGAGCATCGACTGGCTGAACACGCAGCGCCTCCACTTCGCGTCCCATCCTCTCGAAGACCTTGTCGGCCGCGAAGTCGCGGCGGCGCAATTGGAGGACTACGACTATCGCACTCGCGACGAGCAGATCCGCATCGATGTCGTTGAGTTCCGGAAACGTAATCGCGCCGCGAGTGTCGCGATCTATCCACTTGGGTTGAGTGTGGGCACCACGCTCGGCATCCGCGGCAGTATCGAAGAGGTCCCGACCATTCGCATCAACTTCGAAGGTCCGGATGCTCCTGCGCCGTACGAGCTCACCGACGGGCGTGCTTACGACATTGGCGCCGGCCTGTATGTCGCCGATCGGTCGGCCGGCTGGGGTCTCGGCAGCCAGGCTTTTGTCGTCGGCGGCATCGGGCGGCTCAAATCAGACCAGGGCGAAGGCAGCCGAGTTTTCGCCGAGGGCGGTGGCGGGCTGAGTGTCGGACCGTTCGGCGTGCAAATTGCCGTCAAATTCGCCTGGAACAAAATGAACGAGCCGGTCGAACATCGGTTCCTGACCGTTCCCGTGACCTTGCGTGGAACACTGAGCTTCTGATGAACATCGCGGACTGGCTCGCCGCCGCATGCGCCGACGCCGATAAACGCGGGCTGAGCGAGTTGAAGCCCCTCCTCGAATCGCTCGCGCGATCTACAACCGCTCTTCGACTCGCGGATGCCGGACCGGAACAGGACGACGAGCCGTCCGCGGAT
>JACDDJ010000247.1 GCA_013817065.1 Acidobacteriota bacterium | reverse complement strand
CTCCTGAACAGCGCCCCGACCGCTGCGCAGGACGCGCCGGCGCCCACGCTCCGGTCTATCGCGCGCGATGTGCCCTGGGCGTCGATTTCGGCGGTTCAGGTTCGGCCTTGAATCCCGTTTTCTCGGTGATGTACTTGGCGATGGCGGCCGGTGTCGTCTTCGACGCGTCGTAGGTGATGTCGGCCGTTCCCTTGGGCTGATTCACCTTTGCCGCCTTCACCCCGTCAAGTTTCAGGACCGTTTGTTCCACCTGTGCGGCGCATGCGCTGCACGCCATCCCTTTGATCTTCAACGTACAGACATCGCCGGACGCCGGCTGGTCGCGCTGCGCCGACGCGCTGAAGCCGAGGAGTGTCAACAGACTCATGACGACGAGTGCTTTTCGCATATGTGCTCGTGCCTCCTGTCAGAATGCCCGACTTACGCCGAACTGGAAAATAGCGCGCGAATCCAGCTGCTTGTTTGCCAAGGATCGATAGAGTGGCAGCTTCACTTCAGCCTGCACGTTGATACCTTTGCCCACCAGAATGCCGACACCAGGCGTGGCATAGAGCCAATCCCCCCCGCCGACGAGCACCCGCGTGCCGCGAAAGACGTCCTGCTCGCGATGCAGCCACCCGAGGCGCCCGAATACACCGATCTTGCGGATCGGTGTATAACGGGCGACACCGCCGCCAATCTCAAACGACGAACCTGTGCGCAGGCCGTCGGAGTTCTCATAAAGCGGTGTTCGTGCAGCGACGCTGATGAAGCGCGTCCACGGATCGCTGCCCCAATTCAGGTTCAGACCGAACACGGGATCGACCGTACCGGACCCGCGTTGCAGGCGCGACATCGGCACCAGATTCCCGTCCTGCAATTCGGGGCGGAATCGCGGCCGTTCCGTCTTACCCGTCGGCAGCGATACGCCGACATTCAGCAGCGGTGCCCATCCCTTGATCTTGTTGAAGCGGTACCAGCCCAACACGGATGTATCCCCCAAGCCGCTGAACGTTTCTCGGAAATCAAGCGGCGCTCCGGCTGCGCGCGGAATGGTGGCTGAGCGCGTCACGTCGGGAATACTCGCGGCCGCCTGCACGCCGAATCGCGGTGTGATCCCGACGTCGAGGGTGACCAGCGGCACAAGAATGCGCGTCCGCTCCTGCATTGGGTTCTCGACCTCGGACGACCCGTCGAACGCACGATCACGATCTTCCGCGACAAGCCAGGCGCCGACCTTGAATCGACCGCCTGCAACACCTTCAGTCAATACGCCCCGCCACCCGGGCAGGTACGGATTCGCACAGCCGCTTCAAGTCATTTGCGCGGACGCCGGCGTCGGCAGCAACACGCTGCCAGCCACACCGATCGCGCAGATCAATCGTTTGAACATCACCATCCCCTTGATGTGTACCGAGCGTAAAAAACTGGTCACCGCTGCTGCGTCGCAATCACCTTTTCGGACCTCGCCCGGCTGCGCGTGCCGTGTCGACGGTCCGCGAGATTGAGGTCCACTGGCGCAGTCGCAGGGTCCGCGTCCGTGATGAACTGGCACAGCCCGGCGCATGTGACGGCGGTGCGCCGCTTGCCCCATTTCACCACGCCGGCCGCGAGTTGCCGGCGAAAGGCACGCAGTTGCCGGATGCGTTCATCCACCGCCGCTAGATGCTGATGTGCGAGCGACAGCACATGGGAGCACGGGGGCTTCCCGGATCGTGACAGTCGCAGGATTTCCCCGATCTCATCCAGGGAGAAACCAAATCCCTGCGCTTTTCGAACGAACAACAATTCCTCGACGGTCGCGTCATGGTACCGACGATAGCCGGCGCTCGACCGCGGCGGGGACGGCAGCAGTCCGATCTCTTCGTAGTAGCGAATCGTCGGTGTCGATATACCCGTGCGCTTCGACACGTCCCCAATGAGCAGCCCCGCCATTCGTCCCATCACACACCTTCACCCCGACTTCAAGGTCAAGGGATAAGTTTCCCTTGACTCTCCGGTGGACTTCAACCTCTACGCTCGTTGCACGCCCGGCGGATCCTCCGTCGTGCGTTCGGGAGGATCACAACCATGAAGGCAAGAGTATTCGGTCTCGCGGCGCTGATGCTGGGATTGTTGGCAGCGACAGCCGGGGCGGCCACGAAAGTGGCGGCGTCGGTCTGCCCGTGTCCCTTCTGTAAGTAGCGCGCCACCCGGCCGGCCCGGTGGAAGGATGTCGCCGGGCCGCCGTTCGGTTCAGTCGACGAGGCAGGGCATCAGCGGACAAAAAGGCCGGTGGTGGTGCGCCCCAGCGCCGACAAGTCGCGCTCGCCCGGCGGCAGCGACTCGTAGTACTCGAGCAGAGGCTTGTCGTCCGACAGCAAGGGGCCCTGGCCAAGATAGGCCCGGATGTCGTCGGGACTCGCCTTGAACATCCGCTGCAGGTGTTCGAACGATTCGATCTGCATCAGCGCGAGGAGCGCCCGCGTCGAGGGTTCGGCCAGCATTCCTTCGATTCGTTCCTGCGACACGGTCAGCGGCTGCAGCGTGCCGACCATCAGCGAGCCGTCACCCCACAGGGTCGCGAGGGGGAAAACCTCGACGAACGCGCGCAGAATGAGCTGGTATTCAGTCGTCGTCTGGCCGCCATTCCAGTGCAGCGCCACGCCGCCGGGCGCGAGCGCCTGGCGCACCAGGCGGAAGTACTCCACCGAGTTCAGACTGTTCGCGCCCGCGTGCCTCGGAATGATCGCGTCGGCCGTGACGACATCGTACTGCCCTTGCACTCGCTGCAGAACGTTGCGGCCATCGTCGACCCGAATACGCACACTCGGATGGTTGAGAATATCGAAGTTCATGTGGCTGAAGAACGCCGAGGCTTTGACGACCCCCTCCGACAGCTCCACCACGTCGGTCATAAGACCCGGATACTGCGTGAGACCGCCCGCGGTCGCGCCGCCGCCGAGCCCGATCACGAGTGCCCGCCTGGGATTGTGATGGAGCACGGCCGGCAGGATCCCGATCCGCCGGTGGATGAAGCTCATGGCGGGCGAGTCATTAGCCTGGTGGCGTCCGTCGAGAAACATCACCCGGCTGTTCGGCGCGCCGACCACGGCGACGGTCGTCTGCGGGCCTTCCTCCTGCCACACGACCGGACTCCCCGGATAGATGCGGCGCTGCATTAACTCGAGTGCATCAGGCACGGCCTGCACCTGCAGCAGAATTCCTATGACCGCGGCGACGGTGAGGCCGGTGACGAGCGGCCGGCGTGGCGCGCAGATCACTTGCAGCGCGATCCCTGCCATCAGGTAGAGGGCCGCCATGGCGATGAGACTGGCACGACTACCGAGCAGCGGCAGCAGCACGAACCCGGCCGCCAGTGATCCGAGAATGGCGCCGCCCACGTTGACCGAATAGAAGACGCCGACCCGCCGCCCGGCTTCCGCGTCGCCGGTGCCGGCCGATGCCCAGAGCCTGAGACCGATCGGAAACGCCACACCGAAGAAGATCGACGTTGGCAGGACCACGGTCAGACTGAGCGCGGCAGCCGGCAGCGCAAAGCCGACTCCCGCCGAATTCATCAGGCGCTGCAGCCATGCTGGTGCGGATTCCGGCGCGATCAGCCCTGAGAAGGACGCCAGCACGAGAGCGGCCCCGGCGAACTGCAGGATCGCCAGCACCTGCAGCCAATCGAGCCGCCGCCAGCGCATGATCGGCGCGGCGAGCGCACTGCCAAGCGCGATGCCCGTGAGGACCGCCGCGAGAACCATGGTGAAGGTGTAGCTGGTCGGACCGAGAAAGATCGCCAGTACGCGAAACCAGATGACTTCGAGCGCCAGCGACGCGAACCCGGAGATCGCCGACACGAGCAGGACGACCCTGGCGCCACGCCCCAGGACCTTGTCCGCGCCAGTCGCCGCGGCCGGCACGGCGGCCGGCGCCGGTTCCGCGCCTGGCTGGTGGTCTGACAACGGCAGTTGGCGCGAGAGCGCCATGGCGATGAGTCCGACGGTCGAATTGATGGCGGCTGCCAACAGGAATGACCGTGACAGACCGATCTGCGGTATGAGATAGAACCCGGCCAGTAACGCGCCGAGAATGGCCCCCGCGGTGTTGCTCGCATAGAGCACGCTGATCCTCGTGCCCAGGCCATCGAGCCCGGCCAGTGAGGACTTGATCACGATCGGCAGCGTTGCCCCCATCAGCGCGGTGGGCAGCAGGAGCACCAGAAACGACAGCACCACGCGGATCAGTGTTCCGAGGATGAATGAGTCCGGCAGATGCGGTGCCGCCGCCACGAAGGCCCGTTGCACGGCGCCGAGCGCCACGGGTGTCGCAAGCGCGCACAATCCGATTGACAGTTCCACCAGCCCGAACAGGCGCAGCGGACGCGGCGTCCGGTCGGCGAGCCGGCCGGCCAGCAGACTGCCGAGGGCGAGCCCGCCCATGAAGCTGGACAGCACGATGGCGGCGGCATGCACTGTGACGCCGAAGCTCAGCGCCAGCAGGCGCAGCCATAGCACCTGGTAGATGAGCGCGCAGATGCCGGAAAAGAGCAGCAACACGGCAAGCGAAGGGAGCAGCCAGGCTGGAACCTGGCGTCGAGGAGCAGTGATCATCAAGGCGCCCGATCGTAGTGGCGCGGCGAAGCGGGAGTCAAGCACGTGACGGCTATAATCGGCGCGTATGGTCTGGCTCCGCTGGTTTCTGCTCGGCCTCGTGCTGGGGCTCGGTGCCCTCGGGTTCATCTGGCGGGGGACCTTCGGCACGGATGCCGTGGCCGTGGATTTCGTGGCGCGGGTGGATGAGGCCGCACTGCGCCGGCCCAGTCCGGAAGTCTTCGCCGTGCGTGACGTGGCGATCGGCGGCGAGACGCGACGATCGATCACCATGGCCCAGGCGAGCCGCATTGCCTGGGATCAGGTGATCCCCGAGCGCGCCTGGCTCGACGTGAGTTTCGGTGTTCAGGAAGAAGCGTGGACCACGCCCGGCCCCGGCGTGCTGTTCCGTGCCGGCATGTCCGCGGACGGCCACTACGAAGAATTCCTGACCCAGGTGGTGGACCCGCACACCAATGCTGGCGACCGCCAGTGGCGGTCGGTTCGGGTCGATCTCTCCGCCTACGCCGGCCGTACGGTCAGCCTGATTTTCAATGCCGCTTCAGATAAGAACACGCCGGCCGCGTGGGGCGCGCTCCGGCTGATGAAGCAGTAGCGGCTCGGTCATGCCGGCGACATCGCTCAGGCGGACGAAGACCGGATCGCGATACGTGCTGGGCGTGCTGTTCATCCTGGCCGGCGCAAACCACCTGCGGAACCCGGCCCTCTACGTTGCCATCATGCCGCCCTACCTGCCCTGGCATCTCGCGCTGGTCTACATCAGCGGCGCGGCTCAAATCACGCTGGGCGCGCTGCTCTTGTGGCGGCGATGGTCAGCGGTCGCGGCGTGGGGGATGATCGCGCTGCTCGCGGCGATCTTCCCGGCGAACCTCCACATGGCCCTGCATCCGGAGCGGTATCGGTCGGTCCCGGAGTTTGCGCTGTGGCTGCGCCTGCCGCTGCAAGGCGTCCTGATGCTGTGGGCCTGGTGGTACGCGCGCGGAAAGGGCGCCGGGGACGGGGAATGTACGAGCAGGAGATGATCGAGAAATACGACACTCACTTCTGTGTTGGAACCGTTCACAACTCGTCAGCCGATACGAACGAGCGGCACGACGCCAGCTGTGCGGCGGCCACGTGCAGGAGATCGAGGCTCCGGCTGAGCAACCACAGCCAAAACTTCTCCAGCCATGATCGCTCAGCTGAGCCTTGGAAGCGGTATGGGCCATAAGCGGATTTGCAATTACCTCGACTTCACCGGGGATCGCGCGCACACTGTATGCGTTGCCTGTTCTGAGCCCAGCCGACGGTCGGTAGTCCTCACCACAGTTTGTGTGAGGCTGTCCAATGGAAGACTGTCGTCCGCCCACCGTCCGTCGAATCATCATCTTCAACGAATCGCAGAACTTGCTGACCACACTTAAAGTGTGGTTCGAGACGCACGGCCATCACGCAACTACTGTCCGTCTGTCCGACTTCCCTGACCCGATGAAAAAGGTCGTCGCGGCGATTCGCGATTCGAAAGCCGACGTGGCGGTGTTCGACGTCGGGATTCCGCTTATAAGTAGCTGGGACGTGCTGTGCGCGCTACGGATGTCGCCTCCCCTGGACACGATTCCGTTGGTGGCCACCACACCCAATCTCGCCGCGCTTGACCGCGCCGTAGCTATGAAAACTGGGGCCTTCGAGCTGACAGGCACCGCAGAAAACCTGAACGTTTTACTCGCCCTTATTGAGAAAACTACCGCGCCGCCGCTACCATGAGCCCGCGCAAGGCGGGTGAATAAACCCCATGTTTTTCTCAAACTGACCCACTACCCAACTTCGGGTTCAACCGCTTGCACCCGAACGCTATCGCATCCAGGTGACGGTGTCGACACAAGACCCTGGGGCAGGTGATTGTCCTCCGGGACCGCATTCAGTTCTCGACCCTGAGATCTTTGAACCGAGCGAAGTCTTTGGGGTTGGCGGTGACGAGCACGAGACTGTTCACCTGCGCGACGGCTGCAATCTGGCCGTCCACGTATGGTGCGGGCCGGCCGAGCGTCTCGAGACGCGCCCGCTCCCGGCCGTGCCACGCTGCGGCGGCTTCGTCGGATGGCAGGAGGGTCACAGCCTGACCTTGCGCCCGGGCGTCTGGTCCCGCACGAAGGTGACGTCGTTGTCGAGACCGATGTCGTCCAGCGAACACTTCTGGAGAAAGCTTTTGCAGGTGTCGCCGAAGTGCCGCCGTTGTCCCCGCAGCCGATCCAGCTCGCGACGCGAAACCACGACGGCCACAGGCTGACCTCTGCGGGTTAGCTCTACTTCCAGCCCCGCCCCG
>JACDDJ010000246.1:6050-6882 GCA_013817065.1 Acidobacteriota bacterium | reverse complement strand
TACTGCACGTAGGCATTCTTCGGATCGATCGTCACGTAGTGCTCATACCCGGCCAGAGCCGCGTCATCCTGCCCGAGGCGCCGGTAGGCATTGGCCATGTTGATGATGGCGAGATCGTAATCGGGCTTCAGCTCGAGCGCGCGCCGGAACTGCGCGATGGCCTCGGTCCATTTGCTCTGCTTGAAGTATTCGTTGCCCAGCATGAACCAGGCGTCGATCACCTGGGGATCTTCGGCGACCACCGAACGGAGCATGGCAATCGCCTCCACGCCCGCATCGGCCTCCCTGGCCACATCCCGCGCGGTCGTCATGAGATTAAAGAGCCCGATCTTGTCCTTCGGATCGGCCCGACCCGAGGATGGTTCACTCGACGTCGCGACAAACGAACCCACGTAGCCCAGCGCAGCCAGTCGCGCACGGGTCTCCGGATCCACGTCCTCGGTCTTCGGCGCCTCAGGCGCGTCCGCATCCATCACACGTGTCCGCTCACGCAGTTGCCGCAGCATCGCGTCGGCCACCGGGCGCCGCTCGTCGAACAGATTGACCAGTTCATTGGGGTCACGCTCGAGATCGTAGAGCTCCGGACGTGGCGCGTCGATGAGTTTGTAGCGGTCCGATCGGAGGGTGGTAAGTTCGCTCCAGCCATAGTGGTGGAGCGGGTACATCGCTTCGCCGTAGCCGTCCAGCGCCAGCGCCCGCGTGGCCCCGGACATCAGCGGCACCAGACTGACCCCTTCGATGGGCGCCGGGGGTGAGGTCCCCAGCAGGTCCAGCACGGTCGGCAGGATGTCGACCGTGCGCACAGGCTGAGTCACGCGCCCCGGCACAATCC
>JACDDJ010000246.1:4984-6040 GCA_013817065.1 Acidobacteriota bacterium | reverse complement strand
TACACGAAGAATCCGTGCGTGTCTTCCCCGTGTTCCCCCAACCCCTCCCCGTGGTCGGCGGTCACAATCACGATGGTGTTGTCGGAGAGGCCGCGTGCTTCGAGGAAGTCAACGACGCGACCGACCTGCGCGTCAGTGAACGCGATCGCGCCGCGGTACGGATGCCCGCGGTATTGGGACCGGTAGGGTTCGGGCGATTCGTACGGCGCGTGCGGGTCGTACAGATGCAGCCAGGCGAAGAACCGCTGATCGGCCACGCCCTCCATCCAGCGCAGGGCCAGGTCAACGACCTCATTGCCGGGCCGCTTCACACTCGCGAGCGACATCGCCTTGATCCCGGTCAGATCGAAGTCGTCCTGGTACGTCCCGAACCCCTGGTCGAGGCCCCACTTGCTGTCGAGCACGAACGCGCCGACGGTGGCCCCCGTCTGGTAGCCGCGGTCGGTGAGGATTTCCGCAAGTGTGACTTGCGCAGGAGCGAGGAAGAACCCGCCATTGTCCCGGACACCATGCCTCGGCGGAAACTGGCCGGTCATGATGCTGCTGTGGGCAGGCAGGGTCAAGGGCGCGGCCGTCATGGCCTGGTCGAAGACCACGCCCTGGCTGGCCAGGCGGTCAAGATGCGGGGTCTTGACGGTGGTGGCGCCGTACGCCCCCACGTGATCGGCCCTCAGGGTATCGAGCGTGATCAGCACCACATTCATGGGCGCAGCTGGAATGGCACGTCCCGTCCGGAACCACACCCCGGCCGCCAGGAGTGTCACCATCAGGAGGGCGGCCGGCAGACCGGGGCGAGAAAAACGCATGGGTCGAATGTTACGGCTTTTTCCCGCTGGCGCTCCGTTTGTGACAGGCGTATAGTCGCGGACACTCGTGTGACGTTTCTGTGAAAGGACCTGTATGGAACACCGTTCCTGGGATAGGCACGTGCGACGTTCGGTGGGGACTGCAGTTTTGACGGCTGTTCTGGCCGGAATCGCAGCGCCGGCGTTCGCCGGCAATCCGACCACGACCCCTCCTCCCTCTTCTCGATCGACTGCAACCTCGCCCTTCACC
>JACDDJ010000246.1:3500-4974 GCA_013817065.1 Acidobacteriota bacterium | reverse complement strand
CCCGTGCGCTGGCGGCAGCACCGGCCGCCGACGTCGCCACGTCAGCGCCGCGCCTGCCACAACGCCGGCGAAGGCACCACAAACCTCCAACGGCTTCTTGAAATCGCGCACCGGCGTCATCGTCCTGGCGATCTTTGCGGCGGGCACGGGGTACGCCATCTATTCAGCGAAGGAAGACCGCATCCGCGGTCGGAATCGGTGATGACCATGCACAGACAGACCTTCAGGAAACGAATCCTGGGCCTCGCGCTTGGGCTGATGCTTGTCGTGTCCGGGACCGCCTCGGCTCAGTCGATGAGCGGCACGATCGCCGGACGAGTGATGGACGCGCAGGGAGGCGCGCTCCCCGGAGTGCTGGTCACCCTCGTCAGCCGAACGGGTGAAACCACCCAGACCACTGACGCGCAGGGTGACTTCCGCTTCCTGGGCCTCAATCCGGGCATCTACGAGATCCGGGCCACCCTGCAGGGATTTCGTCCGAAGACCCAGCCGAGCATCGAGGTCGCGATCGGCCGAGCCATCGATCTGCGGCTCACGCTTGAAGTCGGCGGGCTGACCGAAGCGGTGACTGTCCTTGGCTCCTCGGCGCGTGTGGATACAACGACGACGGCGACCGACAACAACCTGTCGCAGGACATCCTGTTCAACATGCCGATTTCCCGCACCAACGCGGCGGTGAACATTCTGAACAACGCACCCGGGATCAACAGCGGCTCGGCGTTCGGCGGCGCCTCCAACTCCGCCAACTCGCTGCGTCTGGACGGCGTCGACGTGCGCGACCCGGAAGGCGGCACCGCATGGGCGTTCTTCAACTACAACATCATCGACCAGGTGCAGATCGGGTCGATTGGACAGCCGGCGGAAATGGGCGGCTTCACCGGCGCCATCATCAATACGATCACGAAGTCGGGCAGCAACCGGTTCGCCGGGCTGTTTGAGTACCGCTACACCGAGAAGGGTCTGCGAGAGAACAACGTCTCCAATGCGGTCACGGCCGTGAATCCATCGATCAAGGCGACAGGCGTGGACGAATTGAAGGACTATACCGTGCAGCTCGGCGGCCCGATGCGCCAGAACAAGGCGTTTTTCTTTGTCAGCATCCAGCGCTACGCGATCAAGCAGGACCCGGATGGTCCCCGCACGCTTCGGACGGAGGTCAGCCCCCGGTTCAACGGCAAACTGACGTTCCAGCCGACCGCGTCCGACAACATCATGCTGTCCGGTCAATATGACCAGTACAACCAGACAGGTCGCACCGGCCTGGGCGGCGTCAACGGCACGACCGACGCTCGCACGGTGGTGCAGGACTCTCCGGAAATCATCTACAACGCGCAGTACCAGAAAGTCCTCGGGACTTCGTCGGTCTTTGACACGAAGTTCACGGGCTACCGTGGGTACTTTGACCTCGACCCGCTCACGCCTGTGTCTGCGCGGCTCGACGGCGAGACAGGGGCGTATTCCGGCGGTGCGGGCT
>JACDDJ010000246.1:0-3490 GCA_013817065.1 Acidobacteriota bacterium | reverse complement strand
GGGCTACAGCGCGCAGTATGACCGGGCGCGCGACCAGTTGAACGCGTCGCTCGCCAAATATGTGGAGGCGAAAGGCGCACACGCCTTTAAGTTCGGCGTCGAGATCGAACGCAGCACGATTCAGAACCGGTACGGCTACACCGACGGCCTGTTCTTCTACGACTATGGCGGCGCGCCTTATCTGGCGTACGCGTATTCGTACGACGTCAAGGGCCGGTCAGACCGGCAGACGGTCTACGCGCAGGACCAGTGGAAAACCGGTCGGCTGACGATCAACGCCGGCGTCCGGATGGACCGCATCACCGGCACCAGCACCGCCGACGACCAGCAGTACTACAACACCACGTCCTGGGCGCCACGACTCGGCGCGGCCTATGACCTGATCGGGGATGGGCGGTCGGTACTGCGTGCGTTTTACGGTCAACTGTATGACGGCGCCGTGTTCGCATCCTGGTCGCAAGCCGTGCCTGGCATCGGAGATTACATCGGCTACGAGGTGAGCCCGGGAGGCAGCCTCACCGAACTTTTCAACATCTCTGGAGCCAGCAAATACACGGTGGATCCGGACATCAAACACCCGCGCACCGATGAGTGGAGCGTCGCCTACGAACGCGAACTGGGAGGAGGGCTGAAGTTCTCGGGCACCTACATCAGGCGCGACTCAAAGAACTTCATCAATTCCGTGCTGCAGGGCGCCCAGTGGACAACCGCCAACTACACGAACCCACTGAATAACCAGGCCACCACCATCTACCGATGGGCGAACCGCACACCGTCGTCCGACCAGAAGTTCCTGATCACGAACGTGGATGACTTCGCGTTCGACGGCGCCCCGGCGGCCAACGCTTACCGCACCTACAACGGCGGCATGTTTGTACTGACGCGGGGATACGCGAACCGCTGGCAGGCGCAGATCTCATACGTGTATTCAAAGACCAGGGGCACAGTCACCAACGGGGCGTTCTCCGGCATCACGAGCAGCCAGTTCCACACACCGAACCTGGCCCTCGTCAATGCAGACGGGCTCGTCGGCTTTGACAGGCCGCACGAGTTCAAGGTGTTTGCCGGGTATACGATCCCGAAAGTCGAGATCTCGGCGAACGCCTACTACCGCTACCTGAGTGGTCTGCCGTGGACACCATTCCAGTCGGTCAGCGCCAACACCTTCAACTGGACGAGCAACATCTCCCTGCCGCTGGAGCCGCGCGGGAGCCGCCGCATGGAGAGCCAACAGTTGATGGACCTCAGGCTCGAGAAGGTGGTCAACCTCGGACGAACCGGGTAGGTCTCTACCTTGACGCTGAAAATCTGTTCAACGAAGGCTTCATGACGGGGGTGCAGGCACGCAATCCGTCTGCGTCCATCGCTGGCACATCGGTACCGCTGGGAGGGGTCACGTCGATCACCGCCCCTCGGCAACTGACCTTCGGCGCTCGCTGGAGCTTCTAGCTCCACCCCTCGAGGGATGAAGGGCTCACCCTTCATCCCTCGAGGGGAATTCGGCAGTTCAGTCGGGCCAGGACTCGGGCTGGTCGATCGTCCAGTGCGGCGAGCCATTGTTTTCAATTACTTGCGCACCGCTGGGCTGTCGTCGTCCCTTCACGTTGCCCTTTTTCGTCCCCAATTTCATCCCACAGTGAGGGCCTGTTTACGCGGCTTCGCGAACGCGCCGAGCGACCCGAGTGTGAATGCCGTGTAACGGCGCACGAGAATTGGACCGCGCGTTGATGGAAGTCTGGCTGCGGGCCTGACGGCAAACGCCTGACGCGCGTGCGCCGGCCAGCGATATCCGAAAACATGTCGGGCAAGGGCTGCGTCTTCGTCATCGACCTTCCGCTGGCTGAAGCCGTGCCCTTCGCGCCGACTGGTTCATAGCACCCGCAGGGCAGGGCAGCGTGTCGCCGCGTGCATGTCCCTCGTTACATGCTCCAGGCTATGGGGGATCGAGGATCCGGCAGGTACACGCAGTAGGTGCCGGTACGGATCGTACGATCGAGGTAATCGCCCAACTGGACGTCATGCTTTCGGATCCGAACCAGCGCGTGACGGCACTTCTCGCGCGCTCCGCGGCGGAACCAGCGCGCCGGCTGCGGCCTCCCAGTCCGACAGCCCTGGACAGCTCGCGCATCAGGATGTCGCGTTCGGCCTCCGCTTGGGCCGCACGAGCCGTCTCGCCGATCGCCAGCGCCTCCGCGAGATCCTCGTCGATCTCGGACAGCCGGCGACGATATGCCGCTTTGGCGCGCGCGTCCAGCAGCTCGCCCGCGTCTCCGGCTGTAGGGAACGCGATGACGGGATTGCCAGCGTCCGCATGATCCGGTGCTCGTTCGAGAGCGACCAGATCCATGACGTGGAACTCTCGGCCAGGCTCGGTGAGCAGTCGCGACAAGTAGTGCAGTCCTTTCGAATCCCGCACGCGTGCGACCCGTCCTTCGAAGACCACTGACCAGTAATCGCCCTCGTCACGGAGGGCATTGGCATCAACGGGCTGAGGGGCGGCGACAAGGGCAACGGCAACCGGCGGCACGTCTGTACGCCGTTGCCTGGCAGCGCTCAGCGCCGCCGCCGCTCGAGCGACCTGAGACATGGCGCCGATGCGCTCGAACGTGGTGCAGGCGGCCTGGAACTCGAGCACCGGCTCCTCCTGGCCCTCGATCCGCAGCGCCTCGCCCAGACCCATGCGTGCAAGGGGCGTCTCATGCGGAGCGCCGATCTCACTCCATTGATGCACCGCGGCTTCGAACTTGCGACGGGCGCCTGCGGGATTGCCTTCTGCGAGTCGTACCCGGCCGCGGGCGAGGGCTGCGCTGGCGGCCATCCCGCTGCTCTGAAACAACGCGGCGATCAGCCCCAGTTCGTCGGCGGCCGACCGGGCGCAGTCGAGGTCTCCGGCTGCGATCGCGACCTCTACCTGCGCCTCGAGAAGCGGGGCGCGCGAGAGTTTCGTATTCGGTGGCCACTCTTTCGAAGGTACGAGTGCGGGATGGTCGAGAGCGTCGCGAATGGACGCGACGGCGCGAGCGACATCGCCGCGCGCCAGGTGAACCAGCGCAAGACCCGGTTGCGGATCCCATCCCGCGCCGTGAGCCGCCAGGGATGCCTCCTCCGCGCCGTGCATGTCTCCCTTCCGGAGTCGTATGCGGCCAAGCTCGGTCAGCGGCCACCCGAGCTCCCGCCGCAAGTAGGGACGAAGCTCCTCGCAGGCGAGCAGGGCTTCCTGCTCTGCCTCGGCGCACGACCCGCGCAGCCTGAGAATCTCAGCACGGTGGACGCGGCAGCGTCCATGGAGGCTGCCAACCGGTTGCCCCTGGTGCCAGCGTTCCATGGCTTCGGTCCATTGCTCGGCAAGGTCGTACTGCCCGAGTGCCTGCAGAGCACACACCAGTTCGCAATAGACCACGCCCGTCGAGAGCGCATCGATCTCTCCCGAGACCGTCGCCACGGCGGCTTCATTTAGCAGATCAAGGCCCGGCGTCACATCGCCCTGGAG
>JACDDJ010000245.1 GCA_013817065.1 Acidobacteriota bacterium | reverse complement strand
TATCTCGCAGCTCGGCGGCGGGATCAGCAAAGTGTTCGAAAGCGTCGAAGGTCATAATGACGTCGGCTTTCTCATCGGTCCTGGTTGTAAAAATACAGCGGTCCGAGACGCCTGCCTGCTCTGCTGCAGACCTCGCTCCGACCAGCGCGCTCTCGCGAATGTCTATCCCGATGACCCGCCGCGCTCCCCGCCGCGCCACCTCAATAGCCTCTATGCCGCTCTCACACCCGTAGTCAATGACAACCTTCCCCTGCAGTTCATCCCAGATTCGGGGCCCGAAGAACACCTCCAGCTTGCTGCGCTCGATATAAGCAGTGTAGTCATTATTGCCGGTCGAGCCGGGGCTGAGATACCGCAGTATTCGATAGCCGAGTGTGCCGCCAATGATGCCCAAGACCATGCCCTCCTTAATGCGTGTAATTCAGGACGCTGTGTCGCGACTTCACGGTGGTGACTTCCGTCAGAGCGAACTGAGGCTTGCTCGCATCTTCGCCGTCAATGAACGGCCGCAGCCACATTTCGAAGTTAACGAGGGCCCACAGACGCCCCGAGTGATTCACGGCGCCGGCCTCAGGAGAGGTGCCGCCTTCTCCGTTCGTCCTTCGGTGGCCTCCCCTATCGTCGTGTGAGATCGGTTGCCTGTGTCACTTTCGTCGACACCCCGCTGAGATCCTCGCCCGGATTGATGAACCGATCGGCTTCGAACCGGTATTGCTTGTCGTGCAGCGTACGGTACCGTCCGCCGAGCGCAAGCAGTTCCTCATGGGTACCGCGCTCGACGATCTCGCCGTGCTCGAGCACGAGGATCTGGTCGGCACTCCTGATTGTGGACAGGCGGTGGGCAATGACAAATGTCGTCCGCCCCTGTCGCAGCGCCTTGAGGCCGTCCTGAATCAGCGCTTCACTCTCGCTGTCGAGCGACGAGGTCGCCTCATCAAGGACGAGCAGGCGGGGGTCCGCCAGGATCGCGCGCGCAATCGCGACACGCTGTCTCTGGCCGCCCGACAGCTTCACCCCGCGCTCACCGACCACCTGGTCGTACTGCTTGTCGAATCCTTCGATGAACTCGTCGGCGTGGGCCACCCGGCTGACGGCGCGGACCTCCTCCACGGTGGCGTCCGGCCGTCCATAGCGGATGTTCTCGACAATCGTTCCATCGAAGAGAAAGTTGTCCTGCAGGACGACGCCGAGCTGCGACCGGAAGTCTCGCAGACGGATGGTGGCAAGGTCGCGACCGTCGATCAGAATGCGCCCTGACTTGGGCCGGTTGAATGCCATCACCAGGCTGATCAGGGTGCTCTTACCGGAACCGCTGGAGCCGACGAGCGCTGTGGTCGTCCCGGCCGGCGCCCGGAAGCTCACGTGCTTGAGGACCTCGACATCCGGGTTGTACTCGAACGTCACGTCCTCGAAGACGACCTCGCCGGCAATCTGCCCGAGCGGCGCGCGGGTGTTGTCCTCGTCGTCTTCCGTCCGCATCTCCATCAACTCGTGGATGCGGTCGAGTCCGGCGAAGGCCTCGGTGATCTGCGTGCCGATGGATGCGATCTGCATTACGGGCGCGGCCATGAGGCCGGTGAAGAGGATGTAGCTGAGGAACTCGCCGACCGTCATCTCGCGCGCCAGCATCGCCTGCCCGCCGACGATCATGATCACGACACCGATCACGCCGACGATCGCCGTGCCAAATGCGCTGATGCCGGAAATCGAGGTGATCGTCGTAGCGACGTTCCGGAACAGCCGGTGCACGCCGGTTGTGAAGACGAGCTCTTCGCGCTTCTCGGCCGTGTAGGTTTTGACGATGCGGATGCCGCCGATCGTCTCGGTCAGCCGTCCAGTCACCTCGGCGTAAATTTTCCCGCGCTCCCGGAAGACCGGCCGGATGGTCCGGAAGGCGTACCACATGCTGCCGCCGAAGACCAACAGCACCACCAGCGTGACTGCCGTCAGCAGCCAGTTCGAGTAGAACAGGTAGGCGAGAGCCGCGGAGGCCGTCACGAAACTGCCGACCAGCTGGACGAGGCCGGTGCCGACCAGATTCCGGATCCCCTCGGCGTCATTCATGACGCGCGAGACGAGCACGCCGGACTGTGTCGAATCGAAGTAGCGGACAGGAAGGCGCGCGACGTGTTCCTCGACCCGGCGGCGCATGTCGGTGATCGCGCGCTGCGCCGCCACACCGAGCACCTGCGACAGCGCGAACCCGCTGATTGCCTGGAGGATGGTCGCAATGCCGGCGACGAGCGCCAGCGTTTGCAGCAATTCGGCACGGCCCTGCCCGACGACGTCGTCAATCAGGTACTTCGAGGTGGCGGGCAGCACCCGGCCGGTGGCGCGGTTGACCAGCATGAGCGCCATCCCGACGGCGAGGCGGCCTTTGCGCGCCGACAGCAGCGTCCGCGTTTCCTTCCACGCCGCCGCGGTGAGCTTTTTCCGCTTGGCTTTATCGGCTTCTGCGCCGAGCCCGCTGCCCGAGTCGGTGCCCATCCGGCGGCTGCCGCGCGCCCTCTCCCCCGCCGGCATTCCGCCGCCCATACCCAATGGCATACGGCTTAGGACGCCTTCCTGAGAATGAATGTCTCAACCGCCTGCGCCACCCCGGCTTCGTCGTTCGTGCCGGTCACCACCCAGCCGCGCGCGTGCAGATCAGGAATGCCATTGCCCATCACGACCGGCGTGCCGGCAAATTCCAGCATCTCGATGTCGTTCAAGTTGTCACCGACGGCCATGACCTCGCCGGGGGCGTAGCCGCGTTGGCGCGACCAGTCCGCCAGGGCGGAGCCTTTCGAGCAGCCCGCCTGCATCACGTCCACGAGCGAGAAGTCTCTGAACTCGTATTCCGTCAGCGCCACCGAATAGCGATCTCCACCGCGCAGTTCGTTGAACAGCTCGCGCATCTCGCGGCAGCCGCCGGTGAACATCACCTGGACGGGATCCTCGGTCAGGCAATCCTCGAGAGGATTGCTCTCGGCGAGGTAGGCACGGTTCGCCGCAAAGAACTTCTGATGTCGCGGGTGATCCCAGTCAATTGCCTGGTAGACGATCTGGCGCTCCCCGACCCGGTCGAACGTGACCGCGGCTTCGTGGCGATGCTGCGGGACGGTTCCGAGCACCTCACGAGCGATTTCCCGCGGCAACAGGCGACGCATCAGCGTCTCACCGTCCTTCTTCTTCACGACCGCGCCGTTACTCAGCACGAGCGTCAGCGGTGACGGCAATTGCTCGAACACGGGACGCGCGAAATCGTAGCGGCGGCCAGTTGCCAGCGCGACCTCGATACCCTGCTCGATGACGCGAGCGATCGCATCGATGTTTTCGGCTGGGAGCTGTCCGTGGCTGTCGAGCAGGGTTCCGTCGATGTCGAGTGCGAGCAGGCGAATCATTCAATAGGACAGGAGAGCGGTGGAACGGCAGTGACGCACAAAAACGGCCAGAGGCGATTGTACCGCCTCTGGCCTGACGATCGTGAGCAGCGCCGGCTAGCGCGCGAAGTTGACGCGCAGCTCGGCCATGATCTGCCGCTTGATGAGGTCGCCGAAAATGTGCTGCTGCACGTCCTCGTTGCCCAGGTTAGTGGCCTTGATCGTGGTGGTGAAACGGCCACTCATCCACCCCGCGCCAACGCTGGCGTTCACCAGTGTGTAGGCCTCGGTCGTTCCGGCATACGGCGCGGTCAGCACGTCCTGCCAGTAGGCGCTGTCGCTATAGCTGACGGAGAGGTTGCCGAGGAACCGGTTGTAGTTGGTGGAAACGCCGGCGTTGAAGCGGTGGGTCGCCGGGAGATTCAGTTCTGAGAGGGAAAACCCTTCCGGATCCGGCTCCGCCTGCCACGAGTAGTTCCCAAAGACATCGAAGTAGGTATTCAAGGTGGTATTGACGCCAAGCTCGAGGCCGCGCTGCGT
Source organism: Acidobacteriota bacterium (assembly GCA_013817065.1). Lineage (GTDB taxonomy): Bacteria > Acidobacteriota > Vicinamibacteria > Vicinamibacterales > 2-12-FULL-66-21 > JACDCA01. The sequence goes on along the minus strand of JACDDJ010000245.1, from coordinate 2,984 downwards.
GCTCTTGCCGAAATTCAGATACGTCAGCCTGCCGGGCAGGCTTCGTCCCGGTACGAAGTTAAGGAAGGAGGCCGGCAGCGGCCAGTTCGCTGGCGGGTTGGCGGCGGTGTAGTTGCCGGTCGGATCCTGCGTGAAGAGGATTTCGTTTTTCACCCAGTTGTTGTAAACGGCCGCGGAGAGCACTGTCCGACCCAGCACCGCGGAGTAGCCGACCTCGAAGGCGTCGAGCGACTGCTCCTTCAGATCGGTGTTGCCCGTGATGTTCACGGGAAGCGGGTACAGCGCCGGGCCACCGAGCGCACGCAGATCGATCGGCTCGGCAATCACCAGGTTCAGATGGTTATTGATGACCGAAGGCGCACGGTAGGCGCGGCTATATGACACGCGGAAGGTGTGATCCTCGTGCGGTTTGATCAGCAACGCGGTGCGCGGAGAGAACACGAAATTGTCGATGTAATCGAAGCGGTCGACCCGGCCGCCGACGACCCACCGGAACATGTCCGACAGGAAGATCTCGTCCTGGGCGAACACGCCGAACTCCATCCGATCGTCGGAGGTCGGCGCGATCGACAGGTCGAAGAAGTTCAGACGGAAGTTGCCGCCGTAACTGAGCACGTGCCGTCCACCGAAGGACTGCACGTTCGAGACGTCGAGGTCGTGGGTGTTGGTCGTGAAGTCAAAGCTGATCGGACGGCCGGTCAGGGGATTGACGCTGAGCAGGTTGTTGGCATCGCCCCTGAGCATGTTGGTGAACAACGCCGCCCGGAACGCGCCCTTTGAATAGTTCGCCTTTCCGTAGGCCATCGTCGTACCACGATCGATGTCGAAGGGCCCGATCCCGGTGTGCATCAGGCCGTCGGTGCCGGCGAGACCAGCCGAGAACGACAACTTGCGGCCATCCTCGTAGTCGTAATCCAGGCGAGCATCGAACTTCGGCTGGGTCGTGCCCCGGTTGAGGAAGCCGGGATAAGACGCTCGAGTCGACGAGCAGACACTCGACAGCGTGCACGGGATGACGCCGGTCGGACGCGACAACGCGTCCTGCGAGTAGCCGCCCGCCGACAATTTGTAGGCCCAGCGATCGTTGATGGCGGCCGCGTGCGTGCCGCTCACGTACCACAGCGATCCGGCGTCGTCGCCGCCGCCGCGATCGAACGAGCCGAAACCCATGACGGCGCTCGTGCCCTGCATCTCGCGCGGAGACTTGGTGATGACGTTGACGACGCCGTTGAGGGCGTTGGCGCCCCAGACCGCGGAGGCTGGTCCACGGATCACTTCGACCTGTTTGACCTCGTTCAGATTCACCGGCAGGAAGTCCCACATCACGAAGCCGAAGAAGTCCTGGTAGAGGCTGCGGCCGTCGAGCAAGGCCAATTGCCCCGTCGCCAGGGTGCCCGTGGAGCCGCGGCTGGTCACGTTGATGTCACGCGCCGACACCTGCGTGACATTCATGCCGGGCACGGAGCGAAGCAGCTCTGCGAAGTTCGGCGACGGCGCGGCGTTGATCTGACTTTCGGTGATCACGCTCATTGTCGAAGGCGCATTCACCAGTTTCTCTTCGTGCCGGGAGCCGGTGACCACGACGATTTCTCCTTCCACTCGCTGTGGATCGTCTGGCTTCGGCGGCTCGGGCTTCTGCGGATCTGGCCTGGGCTGGGCGGTCGGCTGCGCGGTGACGGGAGGCTGCTGGCTGGCGCGTGCCGGCGCGGCGATGGCACTCACCAACGCGATTACGCACACGTATTCAAGTCCGGATCTCATAGACGGTCCTCGGGAGCCTCTCCGGTATCCATAGGAACCCGCGGAACATCCGGGTCGGTGAGGCTCACCGGATATACCACAGATCCGGTAATCCGGCCACGGGGCGGGGCCGGCGCGGGCGCGATTAGACTTGACCGGTGACCACCGATCCTGAGGGGCCGCAGCTCGACGTCCTGCCCCCGGACGTCTGGGCCTCCTGGCCGGATGACAAGCTGCTCGACCTCCGGATCCATCAACTGGGCGTCACCATCGAAGGCAGCGCCCTGCAGGACCGGATCGCGGCGCTTCAGGCTGAGCTCGAGGCTCGCGGTCTGACGTCCTTCGTGCCTCATTTCTGGCTCTCGGGTGAGTGGTTCTCCCCCGATGGCGTTCCGGGTGTGGCGATTCCTTTCTATCTCGCGCACCCGAGACTGGAACGTCTGGAGCGGGCGCAGATGCTGGAGGTCGAGGGCGGAACTCCGGACTGGTGCTTGAAGATCCTCCGCCACGAGGCTGGTCACGCCGTCGACAACGCCTACAAACTCCGCCTGAGGCGGCGACGGCAGCAGCTGTTCGGGCCGTCCTACCTGGAGTACCCCAACTACTACACGCCCAAACCGTACAGCAAGAGCTTCGTCCTGCATCTCGACAGCTGGTACGCGCAGAGTCACCCGGATGAAGACTTCGCCGAGACCTTCGCCGTCTGGCTCAATCCCGTTTCCGACTGGCGCACCCGGTATATCGAGTGGCCGGCGCTTAAGAAGCTCGAGTACATGGACGCGCTGATGACCGACATCGCGAGTAAGCCGATGCTGGTCACGTCACGGCGGAAACTCGAGCCGCTGCACGCGCTTCGGCAGACGCTGCGCGCTCACTACGAGCGCAAGCGGCGGCACTACGGCGTCGAGCATCCGCATTTCTATGACCGCGACCTCCGGCGGCTGTTTTCAGCCGCACCTGAGTTCAGCGCCAACATGAAGGCGGCACGCTTCATCGCGCGGGTCAGGAAAGATGTGCGCCGCATGGTCTCGGCGTGGACCGGTGAATATCAGTACACGATCGACCAGGTGCTCGAGAGCATGATCACGCGATCGAAGGAGATGAACCTTCGGCTCAAACACAGCGAAGACTCAACCAAATCAGATTTCCTGGTGATGCTCACTGTGCAGACGATGAACTATCTGCATAGCGGACGGCACCGGGTCGCACTGTAGGAGGTCGGAAGCCGCCGGTCAGAGCCGGTC
>JACDDJ010000244.1:4232-6935 GCA_013817065.1 Acidobacteriota bacterium | reverse complement strand
CCTGTCGCACGTCAGACGGGTCGCAGCCGGAGCGCCTCGTTGAGGCTTCCCAGGCGATAACCGCGCAAGTCGACGGTCACGTGCGCATAACCGAGCGCGCGTAGCTCACGGTCGATCGACGCGGCAATTTCCGGCTCCATCGCCCGCGCGATCTCATCCTGGCCAAGCTCCAGGCGGGCGATCGTATCGTGATGGCGCACCCGGCAGATCCTGAACCCGAGGCCACGCAGCACCGCCTCGGCGGCTTCGATGGTCCGCAGCTTCTCGTCGGTGACTTCGCTGAAGTACGGGATGCGGGACGACAGACAGGCCGAGGCGGGTTCGTCCCACGTCGGCAACCCGGCACGGTGAGACAGCTCCCTGATTTCGGCCTTGGTGAGATCGGCCGCGTCGAGAGGACTGATCACTCCGAACTCCCGGGCGGCCTGGCGGCCGGGGCGGTAGTCGCCGCGGTCATCCGCATTACTGCCGTCGGCCACGGCCGGCACACCGCGCTCGCGCGCGATCGCGGTCAGATGCGTGTAGAGCTCGTGCTTGCAGAAGTAACAGCGGTTCGCGGGGTTCGCCCGGTACTCGGGGCGGGACATCTCGTCGGTGCGGATCGTCTCGTGCTGAAAGCCGAACTCGCGCGCCAGGCGCATCGCCATCTGGCGATGGCGTTCGGGATAACTGGCGCTGTCGGCGGTGACGCACAGGACTTTCTCGCCGAGGACGCGAGTGGCCGCATAGGCGAGATACGCGCTGTCGACGCCGCCGCTGTAGGCGACGATCAGCGCGGGCAGTTCCGCGAGTGCTCCATAGAGGGCCGATTCCTTGCGTTCGAGGTCGGCCGCGCCGGCGCGCCTGTCCGCCGGCGACACCTCAATCACTCGTCCCAGTCCTCTTTTTCCTCGGCGGCGTCGTCTTCCTCAACGACTTCTTCCTCCTCGTCCGACTCTTCCTCCTCGTCGTCCTCGTCGTCGTCTTCGTCGTCTTCGTCGGCCAGTTCGAGCTCAAGCGGCAGCAAGCTGGTGACTTCGAGGTTCGACCCGCAATCGGGGCAGCTGATCAAGTCCCCTTTGTCGACGTCGAACTCGTCGACTTCCATATCCGCATCGCACTCAGGACAGGTTGCCATACACGCTCCGAAAGCACCGCACTACTACGCCGGCCGACGACACTGAACGCCATGTTCGCGCGTCACAATCAGACGGATTATAACGAGAACCTGTAAACTCCTGCAATCGAGCCTAACGGCCCGGTCGGCTTCGTCCGATAGCACCCACGTGACGGCGGCCTCGACTATTGTGCCCGCAACCAAGACCGTTCTAGTCGTCGACGACACCGCGTTTGTCAGGGACCGTTTCGCGACGGCTCTCACGAGCGCCGGGCACACTGCTGTCACAGTAGGGAGCGTCAGCGAGCTTCTTGCCCGCCTCCGCGACGATAACTCTCCAGTCGATCTCGTCGTCATGGACCTGCGGATGCCGCACTCCGGCGGCGTCGAGCTCGTTCGCGCGGTACGCAAGACGACAGGAGGCGGACGTGTTCCGCTGCTGGTGTTCAGCGGCACGATCGGATCCGCCGAGGAAGTGCGCGAGCTCTCGGCCCTCGGTGTCGCCGGGTACGTCAACGAGTACAGCGCCGTCCACCACATTCTTCCGGCGCTGGCGCCACACCTGTTCCCCGACAACTTCAATCGCCGGGACAGTCCTCGCGTCGTGCTCGGGATACCGATTTCCTACCGGTTCAGCAACACGATCGCAGCGGCGTTGACGCTGAACATCAGCAAGGGTGGGCTGGCGGTGCGGACGATGAGCCCGCTGCAGCAGGGATCGAAACTGAAAGCGCGGTTTCGCTTGCCGGGTGCGAAGACCGACATCGACACCGACTCGCGGGTGTCGTGGACCGACCGGCGCATCGGGATGGGTCTTCAGTTCGAGAAGGTGGAGCCGTCCGCCCAGGAGGCGATCGACCGCTTCATCGACCAGCACTTCTTCAGCAACCGCAAGGCCTGACGCCTACTCGCGCAACAGCCTGAGCGCGTTGGCAATCACGATCAGTGAGGCGCCCATGTCGGCCGCCACCGCCATCCACAACGTCGCCAGCCCCAATACCGCCATCACCAGGAACGCGCCCTTGAGCGCGAGCGAGAACGCGATGTTCACACGGATATTGCGGGCGGTCGCGCGACTGAGACGAATCGCGTAGGCGACCTTCGGCAACTCATCGGCCATCAGCGCGACGTCGGCGGTCTCGAGCGCTGCAGCGCTGCCCGCGACCCCCATCGCAATCCCGATGTCCGCGGTTGCGAGGGCAGGAGCATCGTTCACGCCGTCGCCTACCATCGCGAGCGTTCCGTACTTCTCGCGCAGTTGCGTCACTGCGTCCGCCTTGTCGGCGGGGAGGAGCTCGGCGCGCACGTCGTCGATACCCAGTGAGGCGGCGACGGCGCGGGCAGCCGCCGCGTGATCACCGGTGAGCATGGCGATCTTCTCGATGCCGTGAGCGCGCAGCATCTGGAGCGATTCAGCAGCGGCCTCGCGAGGTTCATCAACGACCGCCAGCGCGCCGACGGGAACACCCGCGACGGCCACGAAGACGGGGGTCCATCCCTGGTTCGAAAACTCACCTTCGACCGCGCTCAGCTCCTCCGATCCAAGACCGCGCTCCTGGAATAGACGGCCGCTCCCCACGAGCACCAGACGGCCATCAACGATGGCC
>JACDDJ010000244.1:0-4222 GCA_013817065.1 Acidobacteriota bacterium | reverse complement strand
CTCGAGGGCTGCCTTGCGGACAATCGCGTGGCCAATCGGGTGCTCGGATCTTCCCTCGAGTGCCGCCGCCGCGCGGAGAACCTCGTCCCGGTTGTGGCCGGCGAAGGCGACGAGATCAGCAACGTGAAGACGGCCCTTGGTGAGCGTGCCGGTCTTGTCGAACGCGACGCATCGCACCGTGGCCAGTTGCTCGAGCCTCGCGCCGCCCTTTATGAGAACGCCTTTACGCGCCGCAGCCGCGAGCGCCGAGACGATCGACACCGGCGTGGAGATGACGAGCGCGCACGGGCACGAGATCACGAGCAGCACCAGTGCACGGTAGAACCAGGTGCTCCACTCGCCGGCGAAGGCCAGCGGCGGCACGACCGCGACGAGAACCGCGAGCACCAGGACGATCGGTGTGTAGACGCGCGCGAACCGGTCGACGAATGTCTGGCTGGGCGCGCGCTGCGCCTGCGCACGCTCGACCAGGTGGATAATCCGCGCGATCGTCGAGTCGCCGCGCAGGTGCGTCACCGTGATATCCAGCGCACCCCGTCCGTTGATCGTGCCGGCAAAGACTTCCATGCCGACCGTCTTCTGCACCGGCAACGACTCTCCCGTCACCGGCGCCTGGTTGACGTGGCTGTCGCCCGCCGCCACCTGGCCGTCGAGTGGAATCTTTTCTCCCGGTTTGACGAGGACCACGTCGCCGACCCGGACTTCGTCGATCGCCACTGTCACGACGTCACCGTCCCGACGCACGACTGCCTCGGTTGGAGACAGCTCCATGAGCGCCCGGATCGCTCCGCGGGCACGATCCATCGCCCGGGTTTCGAGCATCTGCGCCAGCGCGAACAGAAAAACGACCGACGATGCTTCCGTCCACTCGCGCAGCGCGACAGCGCCGATGACCGCGATCACCATCAGGACGTTGATGTCGAGAACGCCCGCACGTGCGCTGACGGCGGCGCGCCGCACGACGGGGATACCGCCGACGATCGCCGAGAGTAGGAACGCAGGCCAGGCCGGCACCGCTGGTGCGGCAACCAGCAACACGAGACCGGCGGCCAGCAGAATGCCGGATGCGATGACGAGCCGATCGCGCCAGCCGGTGGCGGCCGAAGCCACAGGTGCTTCGTGTTCGAGCCACGCGCGCATCCCGGTCTGCGCGACCGCTTCCGCGATAGCCGACGCCGACAGCCTGGATGCGTCGTACTTGATGCGCAACCGCTGACCAAGGACGTCCGCGTCGAGCGCCTCGAGGCCGGTCAGCCGCGACAGGCGACGCTCGAGGATCGCCACCTCCTCGTGACAATCCATCCCTTCGACTCGGAAGGTGGACTCCGCATGGAGCTCACAGACGGTGCATGCGGTCGTCATGCGCCCTCCTGAACGTGGGTACTCGCCTGCTCGAGCAATTCGAGAATGTGATGGTCGTCGACCGCGTAGATGGCCAGGCGCCCATCTCGACGCACCCTGACGAGGCGCATCGTCCGAAGCAGCCGCAACTGGTGAGACACGGCGGACTCGCTGAGGCCGATCCGCGCCGCAAGATCCTGGACACAGAGTTCCCCATCGCGCAGGGCATCCAGGATGCGGACCCTTGTCGGATCGCCAAGGACCCGGAACGTGTCGGCGAGCGAGTGGACGAGATCAGGTGACAACATATGAACGTATGAGCAACTGCTCATACGATACACGGCGCCGCCACAGGCTGCAACCTGCCTGAGCCTTGACGCGCTTGAAGGCTCTCGGTAGACTCCGTGTTTGGCCGCTAATCTGCGTGCTGTCTATACCTTAGCTGAGACATTCTGCGCCCCGGCAGGGCTGCGCAGTGGCGTCCGGGCTTGGCGCGGCTGGGAGCAATCGTGATCGAGGTTCAACATCTCAGCAAACGCTACGGCCGGGTTACGGCTGTGGACGACATCAGCTTCAGAGTCGAACGAGGAGAGATCCTCGGCTTCCTCGGGCCCAATGGCGCGGGCAAGACGACAACGATGCGGATCCTCACCGGCTACATGCCGGCCACTGAAGGCCGCGCCATGGTCGCCGGCCTGGACATCTTCGACAAGCCGATCGAAGCCAAGCGAAGGATCGGCTACCTGCCCGAAACGCCGCCGCTCTACCCGGACATGACCGTCCGCGAGTACGTGGATTTCGTCGCGCGGATCAAAGGCGTGCCTTCGAAGGAGCGGCGCGAGCGCGTCACCACCACACTGAAGCGGACTCACGTCGCCGACATGGCCGATCGGCAGTGCGGCAAGCTATCCAAGGGCTATAAGCAGCGTGTCGGACTGGCCCAGGCGCTGATTCACAACCCTGACGTCCTGATTCTCGACGAACCGACTGCCGGCCTCGATCCAAAGCAGATCATCGAGACACGCGACCTGATCCGCAGCCTGGCTGGCGACCACACGATCGTCCTCAGCACACACATCCTGCCGGAGGTGGCGCAGACCTGCCAGCGCGTCGTCATCATCAACAACGGACGGGTCGTTGCCGTCGACACTCCCGATAACCTGACCGCTCGCCTGCGAGGCGCGGAGACGATGTTCGTCCAGGTGGACGCGGGCGGAGCCGACCCGGCCGCTGCGTTGATGCAGATCCCGGGCGTCATCCGTGTTGCCGCATCCGACGAGCGCGGGTTCGTGGGCGCGCTGGAAGTCGAAACCGAGCGAGGCGCGGACATCCGCCGGGAGATTGCGCAGACGATCGTGAACCGCGGATGGGGACTCCTGGAGCTTCGGCCGATGCGGATGAGTCTCGAGGAAGTGTTCCTGCAGGTCACCACTGAAGAGCGCCAGGAAGATCCGGCCGCCGGGTCGTCAGAGAGCGCGGAACCTGCCGCTGGAGTCGTACATGAGTAACGTGCTGGCGATCGCCCAGAAGGAACTGCGATCGTATTTCTCATCGCCGATTGGCTACGTGCTGGTCGGCCTCTTTGCGCTGCTGTTTGGCTGGTTTTTCTACAACCACCTGGCCGTCTTCGTCCGCAACAGCGAGCAGATGATGATGGGAGGGCAGACGCCGAACATCAATCAACACATGGTTCGTGGCGTTCTGCTCAGTTCCGCCGTCATCATCCTGTTCCTGATGCCGATGATAACCATGCGGACCTACTCGGAAGAGAAGCGTTCCGGCACGATCGAACTGCTGCTCACCTCGCCTCTGAGCGACGCGCAGATCATCCTCGGCAAGTTCCTCGGCGCGATGGGGCTGTACGCCGCGATGCTCGGGGTGACGGTGCTCGACATGCTGATCCTCTTCTGGTACGGCAATCCGGAATGGAAGCCGATCGCCGCTGGTTACCTGGGCCTGCTGCTCATGGGCGGCTGTTTCGTTTCGATGGGGCTGCTGGTGTCGAGCCTGACGAAGAATCAGATCGTTGCAGGGGTCGCGACCTTCTCGCTGTTCCTGTTCCTCTGGGTCATCAACTGGATCGGCGAAAGCGCAGGTCCAACCACGCGCGACATCGTCAGCTACCTGTCGATCACTGAGCACTTCGACGATTTCGCCAGGGGCGTCATCGATACCAAGCACCTCGTCTACTACCTGAGCTTCATTACCTTCGGCCTCTTTCTGACGGCGAAGTCGGTCGACAGCGAACGGTGGAGGGGCTGACGCCATGCTGAAACGCATCCTTGGGCTGCTCGGCTGGCTCGGCGTCGCACTGGTATTCGCTGCCGTGGCGGTCCGCTTCCTCCGCCCCGAGCAGCAGCCGCTCTACAACTGGCTCGCGATCGCGGGCCTCGTCTGCACCCTCCTGTACATTCTGAGCCAGTGGCGTGAAGTCATGCGCTCGTTCTCGGGGCGCGAAGCGCGCTTCGGCACGCTGGCGTTCGCCAGTATCGCGGTCGTGCTCGCCATTCTCGTCGGCATCAACTACCTGGCCTCACGACGCAATAAGCGGTGGGACCTGACCTCGGCTAAGCAGTTCACCCTGTCCGAACAGACAAAGAAGGTCCTGCAGGGCCTCGAACGTCCGGTAATGATCCGCGTGTTCGATCGCGCGGAAGGGTTCGAGCGATACCGCGAGCGGCTCGACGAGTACAAGTACGCGTCCGACAAGGTCACGGTCGAGTACATCGACGTCGATCGGCGTCCGGCCGATGCACAGCGCTACCAGGTGCAGCAGTTCGGGACGGTGGCGTTCGAGTATGACGGTCGTGTCGAACGGGTCACGTCAGACGGCGAGCAGGAGCTGACCAACGGCCTCATCAAGGTCGTGCAGGGACGGCAG
>JACDDJ010000243.1:3301-6941 GCA_013817065.1 Acidobacteriota bacterium | reverse complement strand
CTGGCGTTCGTGGTGAGCCGCAGGTGTGCCGCATCCCCGCAGGACAGCGATGCGAGTTGATGCTCGGTACTCACCATCTGAAGCGATGATGAGCCTTCGTTCTCTCGGCGTGACGCTCGCCATCGTGCTGCTGGGCCTCCCGACGTTCGCAGTGGCGGGGACGCCTGCTCTATCGGTTCGAGCTGGAATGGATGGAAGCCGCGACAGTAGCCGGTTCTGTGATGAGCAGCGGCGGATGGGCAACCGCGGCGGGATTACCGGAGCAGGCTCACGGATGGGCTGTTACGGATGTCGTGTGGGCGGACAGAGGTGAGATTGGACAGGAACTCGAGCGTGAGATTCAGACAGTGATCCGCCGCGGCCACTTCGCGACGATCGTCACTGACGGTGAGCAATCCTGGTTCGACGATGATCTCCGGAAGCACTACCGGCTGCTTCGACCTCTGAAAGCGCCGCCGCCCGCGAGCGGCGCGCCTCGGCGCCCGGCGATGGCGCTCCAGAGAAGGTGACCACGGAGCCGCTCATCTATTTGCCAGCATCAGCGACACCACCACGATCACCACCAGCACGCCAACGACCCACCACGATAGACCCGCGACCTTGTTCATACCGTCTAATCCTCCATCGTGATGAGTTGCAACTCATCGGCCGCTTTCACACTCGGGCAAGGGTTGACACAGACCTGCGGTCTGGCCGACACTTCAGGTCCGCCAAACCACTATTCGGAAACGATCCGTTCGTCTGATGCCGTCGGTTGATCCGGCCGGTCGGGTGTTGTGGTGTCTGCGTCGACGCTCGTCGGACGTGCATTGCGTGCTGTACGCAACGAGCCTTCCTGTTGAGGTGCAGGTGCTGCAGGATAAAGACGTGGTGCTCTCGGAACTGTTTCCGGAAGAAACCCTCGCGAAGCGGTGGGCAGCGGCCTTCGGCGAGCGCCTCAAGCAGCAGGGCTGGCGTGATGCGCCGCGGCGTTAAGAGAACATCAGCGCGGCGGTGCCCCAGAGCAGGGCGGCAACGATCGACGCGAGGGTCAGGTCCTTCCACAACGGCGGGTTGCCGCCATCGTTGTCGTTATCGGTAGCATCGAGCGGACGCAGCCGCGGTTCGATCCGCCAGCTTTCAATCGTCCAATCGTCATAGTGCCTGGCTCTCAATGGACCTCCTGGGGAGAAGACGAAATATCACTCGCAAGGTGGCTGCCACCGGGCGTCTGGATCGCACCTGCGAAATTTTCTAAGGATCCGATCCCGATGGACATGCGAACCATGCGTCGCTGCCGACCATGCGTCGCAAAAAGATGCACAGCCGAGCGGCGGATCTGACGTAGACTCCACGGTGCCAGCCAGCCTGATCGCCGAACCAGGAGTTCGCGACAATGTCCACTCGCATCGGTGCTCTTCCGGTCATCCTGTGCGCCGCGGTCCTGTCCCTCTCGGCACAGTCCGCGCCACAGAAGCCGCAGGATCCGCAACGTCCAGTATTTCGTTCCGAGGCGAACTTCGTCCGCGTTGACGTGTTCCCGACCCGGGACGGTTCGCCAGTGAAGGATCTTGTCGCCGCCGACTTCGAGGTGCTCGAAGACGGGGTGCCGCAGAAGGTGGAGACCTTCGAGTTCGTCGAGGTCCGCGGCAACCTGGTGCAGCCGGACCGCCGCGAGCCCAACACGGTCCAGCAGTCGCGCGAGATGATGCGCGACCCGCGCGCGCGCGTGTTCGTGCTGTTCCTCGATATTCCGCACGTGACGATGCATGGAACGTGGAACGTCCGTGCCCCGCTGCTGCGCCTGATCGACCGGATCCTCGGGCCCGATGATCTCGTCGGGGTGATGACGCCGCAGATGTCGGCCCGTGACATTGCCTTCGCGCGCAAGCCGGATGTTGTTGCGGACGGCCTCCTGAGCCGCTGGCCCTGGGGTGAGCGGTTTACTCTCGCCCAGGACGAACGAGAGCGGCTGTACGAGGCGTGCTATCCCTGGCCCGAGCTCAAGGACGTCGTAAAAGAGATGACTGCGCGCCGGCGCGAGCGCAGCACGCTCGACGCGCTGAACGAAGTCGTCCTCTGGCTGAGAGATCAGCGTGAAGAGCGGAAGGCGATTCTGACGATCTCCGAAGGCTGGCTGCTGTTCGGCGAGAACCGAGACCTGACGCGCCCGCGAGTGATCGATCCGCGGACCGGCGCGATGGAACCCATTCCTGGTCCCGAGCCGATCGGCACCGGGCCGGACGGCCGCCTGCGCATCGGCCACGATCGCAACTACGAGGGAACGAAGACGACGTGCGACACCGATCGCGGGTTGCTCTCGAATCTAAACAACGAACGGTACCTCAGGGACATCATCGGCGCTGCCAACACCGCGAATGCCAGCTTCTACACCGTGGATCCGCGCGGTCTGGCCGTGTTCGACAGCCCGATCGGCCCGGACAAGCCGCCGCCAGTGGCTGTCGACCTGTCCAATCTGCGGAACCGCATGGAGTCCCTGCGCACACTCGCGGACGCCACCGACGGCATGGCCGTCGCCAACAGCAACGACATCGAGAAGGGGCTCCGCCGGATGGCGGATGACCTGACGTCCTACTACCTCCTCGGTTACTACTCGACCAACTCGAAACTGGATGGCCGCTTCCGGCAGATCAAGGTCCGGACGAAGCAGCCAGGGGTCGACATGCGCGCTCGTCGCGGTTACAAGGCGGCCACTGAGCGAGAGGTGAGCCAAGCCCGCCTCGTGGCAACTGCGCCGGTCCCCGAGCACGTTGCGGTCGCTCGCACGGCACTCGGCGGGCTCGCCCGTCTGCGACCGGCCTCCGAGTTCAGCGCGCACGCCATCGCGATATCGGGAGACACGACGACCGTGTGGGTGTCAGGGGAGCTGAAGGCGGCTGCGGCAGCGCCGGCGACGGTGGATATCAATATCAAGTCAGGCGCGCTCTCGTCCAGCGCGGCCGCGGCTATACCGGCAGGAGGACGCGCCTTCCTGGTGCCCGTCGTGCTCGCGAGCAACGCGACCGAGCCGATCGACGTTCGCGTCCGCGTCGGGCAGGGGAGCGGTTTACCGCTCACCGACATGCTGAAGATTGATGCCGTGAGTTCAGACGGGCTCGGACACCCGATGCTCTACAGGCGCGGACCGTCGACGGGCAATCGCGTCCAGGCCGCCGGCTCGCCGCTCTACCTGCGCACCGAGCGGGTGAGACTCGAGATACCGGCGTCGGCCGACACGAAAATGTCAGGCGCGCGCGTCCTCGATAGAAACGGCTTGGCGTTCGAACTGCCGGTCACGACCGCTGAGCGGACTGATGAGGCCGGCCAGCGCTGGCTCACCGCCGAGGTCATCCTCGCGGCGCTTGCCCCCGGTGACTACATCATCGAGATGTCCGGCACGGTGAAGGGGGCGGCGAAGACCGTCCTCTCCGCGATCCGTATTGTGAGATAGCGGTGGCGTCGACCGGCGGCAGGTCGTCAAGGATCCGTAGGATCCTCGCGCCGATGAGCCGTCCGATCGTGAGTGGTGTCGTCTATGGTGCGCTCGGCGGCGCGGCCGTCGCGAGCCTGCTGCGAGGTGGCATCCCGACGATGGCGCGGCTCAACGTCGCGAAGCCAATTCCATACCTCGTCGCGCTGGTGTTCTTCGCAACCGTGATCG
>JACDDJ010000243.1:0-3291 GCA_013817065.1 Acidobacteriota bacterium | reverse complement strand
GCGCTACCCTGGGGCCTGGACGACGCGCGTTGAGGAATGATCCAAACGTGACGCTGCGTGTGGACTAAGGGAGGAGTGGTTGGCTCGCATGAGGTCCGCCTTCGGCGGGACAACTTTTCGCCTGATCACGGGAGGCAACAAATTGGAGCGGGCTACGGGGATCGAACCCGTCTGACTGGCTTGGGAAGCCAGGACATTACCACTATGCTAAGCCCGCGCTGGTGAGGGGATTTTACCACGGGCCTCCAGCCGGATACCCGTGGGCGGACGTTACGAGCGGATGATCGCGAGGACCTCGTCGCGCTTCTTCTCCATCAACTCCTGTGTCGTCGCCTCGAGATTCAAGCGCAGCATCGGCTCGGTGTTCGACGCTCGCACATTGAAGTGCCAGTCGGGATATTCGACCGACGTACCGTCGAGCGAATAGACCCGACCATCCGAATACTTCGCCGAGAGCATGTCGAGCTTCGCCGGGATCAGGCTCATGTCACTGAGCTTCGTGTTGATCTCGCCGGAGATGAAGTACTTCTCGCGCAGATCCGTCATCAACTCCCGCAACGTCTGACCCTTGATCGACATCAGCTCGAGGATCAGCAGCGCCGGGATGAAGCCGTTGTCGGCGAAGAAGTAGTCGCGGAAGTAGTAGTGGCCCGTGACTTCACCGCCGAAAATCGCGCCTTCTTCGCGCATCCGCTGCTTGAAGAACGCGTGGCCGACGCGGTTCATTAGCGCCGTGCCGCCATACTTCGCGGCCGTGTCCTTCACCGCGTAACTGGCGCGGACGTCGTAGACGATCTTGGCGCCCGGGTGCTTCAGCAGGAACGCCTCGGCGAGCAGCGCCGTGACGAAGTCACCGGCGATGAACTCGCCGCTGCCGTCGATGAAGAAGACGCGGTCGGCGTCGCCGTCCCAGGCGATACCGATGTCGGCCTTGTCGCGCACGACACGCTCGACGATGTCGCGGCGGTTCTCCTCGATGAGCGGATTGGCTTCGTGGTTCGGGAACGTCCCGTCCACCTCGAAGCACATCTCGGTGACCTTGCAGGGCAGATGCGCGAACAGCTTTGGCGCGACCAGGCCGGCCATTCCGTTGCCGGCGTCGAGAACGACGTTGAAGGGCTTGATCTTCCCGGGATCGATGAACGACATCACGTGCTTGACGTAGTCCTCAACGACGTTGCGCGTCGTCACCGTGCCGCGCGTGGCAGCGGGCGCTGGTAGTTGCCCGCTCGCGATCATGTCACGGATGTCGCCGATCCCGGCCTCGCCGCTCAGCGGGAAGGCTTCCTTCCGCACCATCTTGATGCCGTTGTATTCCTTCGGGTTGTGCGAGGCGGTGATCTGGACGCCGCCGTCATGTCCATCGCGCGCGACCGCGAAGTACATCATGTCGGTACCCATCATCCCGTAGTCGACGACGTCGGCGCCCTGCTCGGTGGCACCGTCGATGAAGGCCGCTGCGACGGAAGGGGAGGAGAGTCGCATGTCGCGCGACACGGCAATCCGCTTCGCGCCCAGATAGCTGACAAAGCCGCGGCCGATCAGCCGTGCGGCATCCTCGTTGATCTCTTGCGGATAGAGCCCGCGGACGTCATAGGCCTTGAAGATGGCTGGATCGATGCTCATAGCTTGCTGTAGTCCGTCAGAACAGTCTTGTCGCCGAGCACGGTCGGACTCTGGACGACGGTGTTGCGGCCAACATGGCAGTTGCGGCCGAGAATGGATGCGCCGACGACCGCCTCGCGGCCGATCCAGCCGTTCGGCCAGATGATGGCGCCGTCGATCACCGCGCCCTCTTCGACGTGCGTCTGCTTGCCGATGACCGAATAGGGGAGCACGCGTGCGCCGGCCTTCAGCACGACGCCCTCGTCGATGAAGCAGGGGCCCTGGATCTCCACGTTGTCTTCCACTTTCACGTCCGGTGCCACCCACGGTGCGCCGTGGGCGAGCCCTGCGAAGGGTGGCGCCGAGTAGCGGCCGTCCATGATGTCGCGATGGACCTCGAGGTACTTCGCCGGTGTGCCGATGTCGATCCAGTAACCGTTGTCGATGTAGGCGACGAACGTTTCGCCGCGCTCGATCAACGACGGGAAGTAGCTGCGTTCGATCGACCACGCGGTGTCTTTCGGGATCCGATCAAAGGTGTCGGGCTCGAGGATGTAGATGCCGGCGTTGATCGTATTGACGGTAATCTCGTTGTCGCCGGGCTTCTCGAGAAAGCGCTGGATGTTGCCGTCCGGATCTGTCTCCACCAGGCCGTAGGCGCGGGGATTCTCGACCGGCGTGAGCACGATCGTGGCCTTGGCCTTGCGCTCGCGGTGCAGCTTCAGCACCGCGTTCACGTCCACCTGCGTCAGCACGTCGCCGTTGAACACGATCACCGATTCGGTGAGCTGATCACCGGCGTAGCGGATCGCGCCGCCCGTCCCGAGCGGCATGGGTTCGACGACGTAGCGGACCCTGAGGCCGAGGCCCTCGCCTTCACCGAACACCTCTTCAATGCGGCGCGGCTGGTAGTTCAGGCTCAGGATGACTTCATCGACCTCCGGCACCTGGCGCAGCTGGTCGATCTGGTAGTGGAGGAACGGCCGATTGAAGATCGGAACGATCGGCTTCGGCGTGTGGACCGTGAGCGGCCTCAGGCGTGTGCCCTTGCCGCCGGCGAGAAGAATAGCCTTCATGTCAGCCGCTAATTGTACTCCCTTGCGCCGCGGCTGCGGAGCATGCGGGGCAGTCGGTCACGCCGATGACGACGGGCGGTGGGGTAAAGTGTTCGGGTTCGATGAATCTCCCGAATGCAATCACGCTGGCCCGGATCTTCCTGGTGCCGCTCCTGGTCGTCGTGCTCCTGACGAAGTTCGAGGGACGCCTGATCCTGGGTGTTCGGAAGGAGCTTGTCGGGGCGGCGATTTTCGGGATCGCGTCGCTGACCGATTGGCTGGACGGCTACCTCGCGCGCCGGCGGAAGCAGGTCACGACCTTCGGCCAGCTGATGGATCCGCTCGCCGACAAGCTGCTCATCACCGCGGCGTTGTTGTCGCTGATCCAGATGGGGCTGGTGCCGGCGTGGATGGTGGCGGTGATCCTCGGCCGTGAGTTCGCGGTCACCGTCCTGCGCAGCCTGGCTCACTCCCGCGGCATCGTCATCGCCGCCTCACCGCTCGGCAAGGTGAAGATGGCGGCGGAGGTGACAGCGATCCTCGCACTGATCCTCGGCCACGATCACCTGCAGCAGTTCTCTCTCCTCGGCATCATCGCGCTCTGGGTCGCGCTGATCACCGCGGTCGTATC
>JACDDJ010000242.1:5666-6942 GCA_013817065.1 Acidobacteriota bacterium | reverse complement strand
GCGTCAGGGATGGCCACAGGCTTCAGCAGGACGGCGTTGACGACCGAGAAGATGGCTGTGTTTGCCGCGATACCGAGCGTCAGGGCCGCGACCGCCGCGAGGGTGAATGCCGGGTTCTGCGCAAACATGCGCAGCGACTGCTTCAAGTCACGAATAAATGATTCCATCGGACCGTTAGACGTCCGCGGATCGCGAAATGTTGTTGGGCCGGAAAGGGCTACGCGGAAATCCGGCGCATCCGTGCAAAGATGCGCTGCGGCAGGCGTTGACCAGCTGACAGCTGGATCACCGGAATGTGGGCGGTGACAGGACAGGTGGTAATGAGGTGCCCAGTTTCCGCGGCTTCGAGCCCGGTCAGCGACGCGTCGATCAGGATCCAGTCAGGCATGTGGCAGGTGGCCTTGACGATCGCTTCGAATCCGGTGCGGGCGAGCGAGACGCGGAAGCCGGCGGCGCGGAGCTGTGACTGACGACGCTCGCGGCTGTCGTCGTTCGGATCGGCGATCAGCACGTGGCCCGCGCCAAGCTGCTTCGACACCTCCAACCGGGAAGGCGTCCTCGTCCCATCAATGGTCTGCAGTCGCGGCATGCTGGCCTCCCGTCTGAACACGGCACGCGTGCAGCAAGATCGCTGCCGATCTCAGCCTCAACCGCGACACGCCAGCTCCGAGGGAAGATCTGGTCGCATGCCGTATTATTCGGCGGGCCGTGTCGCGCCCCGCGTCGGTCGTGCGTAGTTACTGCACGATCTAAGAGGCCATGAATTCGCAGCGGAATTGCTGGAACCCCTCGTAGCTCGGGCCCCACGGGGCTGGCGCAGCTGGCCATAATTAAGTGTGCGAACGGCAACGTTGTCAATAGCGTGAATCTGGGTGACGCGACAGATTTAGGTGATCGCCGATAATGTCGTGTTGGGTCGGCCCGCATCGGGTGACGCCTGACGGACCCCATCGGCAACGTGCAGGGATTCGAAGGCGCTACTCTTACGTCCACAACGGCGGCTGAAAAGCTCGGTCCGAAGTCTGAAACTCGCTTGCCTATGCATTCGAAATGGAAGTGGTGTGTACCGGTCGCGCTCGCGTGCGTGTTCAGCCTCTCGCTGCCCGCCTCGACGAGCGCTCAAGCGCTCGTCTACGTCGCCGGGGAATCCGTTCAAGGACCCGCAACAAGGACAGCGCACCTCACCGTTGTCAACAGCGCGACCGGGCATGTCGTCAAGACAGTGGACCTCGGGCAATGGACGCTGTCGGCGGCGGCGCCGTTCTCGAATCCAAAG
>JACDDJ010000242.1:0-5656 GCA_013817065.1 Acidobacteriota bacterium | reverse complement strand
CCTCTACGTCGCGAGCATCTCTCCAAGGACGGTGTTCGTCATCGACACCGCCACACTGCAGCCGATCGGATCGGCCCTGCCGCTTGCGACCGAGCCGCGACGTCTCGCGGTCACCGCCGATGGCAGCCGCCTGTTCGCGCTGGGGGCAGACACGGTGTATGTGGCCGACACGACGACGCGCGCGGTGGTTGCCACCTTCGCGACGCGTCCGAGTGCGGTCGACCTGGTCGTGCATCCCGATGGCTCCCGTGTCTACGTTGCCAATTCCACCGGCACGACCGTCGCGCCTGACGGCAACACTGTCACGTCTTACGACACCGCAACGCTGGGCGAGATCTCGACCTTGATCCTGCCGGACTTCCGGCTGTTCATCGGATCGACGATCGGCAGGATCGGTTCTATGGGGATTCTGCCGTCGGGGTCGCGGCTGTATGTTCCGCTGACCAACTCCGGTTTCAGGGACTTGCCGTCGGCGTTCTTCCGTCGCGAGGTCGTCCATGTCCTGGACGCCTCGACGCTGGAGCTCCTCGATTCGGTGACGCCGATACAATCCGGCCGAACCTTCACGAGCGGGATTGCGGCGGTGGCAGCTGCCGACGGCTCGAAGGTCTTCGTCGGTGCAAGCGAGGGGCTGTCGTCGATCGATGCGGCCACCAATTCAGTTAGCGGCGTATCGCCAGGCGTCATCGACGGCGATTCGCTGGCGGTGGCGCCGGCGCCGCCATGCTGGTTCGAACTAGCGCCGCGACAGTCCTACCGGCGTGCGGCAGGAGGGCATGTCGTCGTCGACGTTCCGGCACCCGCCGGCTGTTCGTGGAGCGCGACCGCCAGCGAATGGCTGACACTCTCGGCGACGGCAGGCACCGGCCCATCCACGATCACCGTGACGGTTTCGAGCAGCGCCGTTCCGCGATCCGGCCGCGTCACGGTCAATGGCCAGATGGTGCTGATCGATCAACTGATTGCCCGCGTGACGATCGAGGCGCCGGCGGATGGAACCGAGGTCACGCTGCCGTTCGACGTCAGCGGGTGGACGATCGAGCAGGACGCCAACATGCCGCAGGCGGACCATACGGGCATAGATCGCGTCGAGATCTACGACTATCCGCCCAGCGGCACTCCCATCTTCCTCGGCAGAATTGCTACCGCTCTTACTCGGTCGGATGTTGCGGCCGCATTCGGGGATCGTTACCTCGCGTCTGGTTTCTCGAGACGCATTGGCCGGCTCTCGGCCGGGACGCACACGCTGGTGGTCTACGCGCGAAGCCGCCGCGATGGTCATTACACCGGCGGAGCGGTCACCGTCAACGTGCGGCGCGACCCGCTGATCCGCATCGACGCACCGGCCAACGGAGAGACGGTGAGCCAGCCGTTCACGGTCCAAGGTTGGGCGGCCGATCTGACCTCGCCATCCGGCACGGGGGTCGACATGGTCCGCATCGTCGCTGTTCGGCCGGACGGGACCAGGATTGCGGTGGGCAACGCGTCGTATGGCTCCAGTCGTCAGGATGTGGCGCAGTATTTCGAGCAGACGGCGCTCGCGCCGGGTTACGGGATGACGGTCACGGGGCTGCCGGCGGGCCGCTACACACTGGTTGCGGAGGCGCGCTACACCGCCACCGGGCGCTTCGAACGTTCAGCGTCTGTCGAGGTCACCGTGGCGGGCACGTCGCCGATCGGCGTGCTCGACACACCGATCGAAGGCGCTGCGGTGGCCGGCACTGTGACGGTCAGCGGCTGGGCTCTCAGCGACGCCAGCGTCGCGCGCGTCGCCGTGTATCGCGGTCCGGTGGGGAATGAAACGCAACAGGTCTGGATCGGCGCCGCCACGTTCGTCGAAGGTGCGCGTCCGGATGTCGCAGCGGCGTTCCCAGGCTATCCGCAGCGCACGCGCGCCGGCTGGGGGCTCGCGGTGCTCAGCAACCTGTTGCCGAATGCCGGGAACGGCCCGATCACTTTCCACGCCTACGCCTTTGACGTCAATAACAACGTCACGCTCCTCGGGTCCCGTACTGTGATCGGCGTGAACGGCGCCTCGGTCCTGCCGTTCGGGACGATCGACACTCCGGGGCAGGGCGCGACCGTCTCCGGGACGATCACGATCTTCGGCTGGGCGCTGACGCCGGGCGCCAACCTCATCGCAACCGACGGCTCCACCATCCAGGTGATCGTCGACAACGTGGTCGTCGGCACTCCCACGTACAACCAGTGCCGTGGCTCCAACGGCACAAACTTTCCGGCGCCCGGCACTTGTAACGACGACATCGCGACAGCGTTCGGAAGTTCCTCTCGCAACATCTCGGAGGGGAGTGGCGCAATCGGCTCCTTCGATCTCGACACGACGATCCTGACCAACGGAATCCACACGATGGAGTGGCGGGTGACGGATTCCGCCGGGAACGTCCAGGGGATAGGGAGCCGGTACTTCTACGTCCAGAACCGGCGCTGACCGCGGACGCGAGTCGCGCGGGTGAGCGTCAGGTAGCGTTGTGCCGCATGAACGTTGCGATGCCGTTCATGAGCATCTGTACCGCGACCATGACCAGCAGCATGCCCATCAGGCGCTCCATGGCAATCAGGCCCCGTTCGCCCAGGGCGCGGTAGAGGAGTGTCGAGGACAATAGAACGACGCCGCTCGCTGCGCACGCGATGGTTACGATGATGGCCATCTGGACCGTTGAGGAATCAGGCACGGTCTGCTGCAAGAGCAGCACGGTGGCAAGGGTGGACGGCCCGGCCACCAGCGGAATTGCAAGCGGCACGACAAACGGCTCGCCCTGTGGCGACTGATCCGTCCAGCCTCCTTCGACCGGGAAGATCATGCGAATCGCGATCAGGAAGAGGACGATTCCGCCCGCGATGCTGACGGCCTCCTGCCGTAGCCCCAGGAACTGCAGGAACGCATTTCCCATCAGCAGAAACAGGATCACGACGATGTACGCGATCCCGATTTCCCGCAGAATCACCTTCTGCCGGCGCTCTGGCGCGACGCTCTTGAGAATGGACAGGAACAACGGCACGTTCCCCAGCGGGTCCATCACGAGGAACAGAGTGATCACCGCGGGGAGGACGTCCACGCCGGCTATCTTAGTGGAGGAAGAGCTCCGAAGCACCGCATCGCCAACGGACGCATCACCGCCTGACGCAGGATCAGGGGACGCTCGAACAGTCTGCGTCAGGGCGGGCCAATAGGACACTCCGCTTCTTGCGCGTGAATTCTATTTTTATCAGGAATTGTCTGGTGGGCCGCCAGGGGAACGAGCTTCACAAGCAGCACTTCGGGAACGCCGATTCCGATCTGCTCTTTTGGCAGTCGGCAAGCACGGCGCTGCATCCGCTGCTGTCGGAGAAGTTCCTGCAACACCTCCGGGACGTTGATTCCGACTCCGCACTGGCGGAGATCGACGCCGAGTTTTTGCAGAACGTTCAAACCCTGTTTGAAGCCGCTGCGCTCGATGCGTGCGTAGATTCAGGTGTGATCGCGCGGCCCTATGTGCCGGGCATGGCATACCGTGCATTCGCGGACGCTGCGAGCGGCACCGGTAAAGATGCCTTCACCGCAGCGATCGCGCACGCGGACAAACACGATGTCGCTGTGCTCGATGCACTCGTTACCATCCGCCCGCCCTTCAGTCCTGAGTCAGCGATTCGCCAAGTCTGCACCTTGCTCCGCGAATATCACGTGACCGAAGTTTCCGGCGATCGCTATGCACCCGGCTTCGTCACCGAAGCGTTCCAACGGCAGCGCATCACCTACAAGCCGTCCGAGCGCGATCGCTCAACGATCTATCTCGATCTGCTGCCGCGTGTGAATGCCGGGCAGGTTCGCTTGCTCGACAATCCCGATCTGTTGCGCGAGCTTCGCGGACTTGAACGGCACCGTGCGAGCACAAAAGACAGAGTTGATCATCGCCGAGGCGCACATGATGACGTTGCCAACGCGGCGGCTGGATCGCTCGTCATGGCGGGCGCGGTGCGCTCGCGTTCGATGCAGGTTGTTGACGTGCTCGGCAGCGGACGTGTGATCCGCACCGTCGGCGGCAGGAAGCAGCCAGACATCACCGAAGATCTGCCGGATGAAATTCGTTTCGATCCGAGTTGGCGACACTACGCCATGAAGGAAGGCATTACAGCCGCACTGGCCCGTTACAACGAACAACGGGCGGGCACGTTTAAGGAAGAAAGCAAGGTAAATGAAATGACAACCCGCGTTGTCGGTGAGGCAAATTAAAAATGGAAAATCAAACCGAAGTAATTCGTGCGACAGGTCCAATAGTTCCGAATGCAAACCAACTGCGGACGATCATCCCGCGCGTTGTCGCGGGGCTTCGGGGCGATCAAACGCGGCGCGGCGACGGGCGTGCTTGAAAACATTGCGTCCCTATTCGACAAAACGGTGCAGGCGGCGGACAAAAAACTTAAAGGGCAGGCGTGGACGGACGCCGGGCGGGAGTTTGCGCTCGACGCGGCACGTGCCGAGGCGGAAGGAATGTTGAGAGTGATCGCTGACAGCGCAACGCAGCGCCACCGTGATCATCTTGCGCAACTTGAAACCGAAATGCAGCAGGTTCCGGAGATCAACGAGTTCAGAGCCGTCGAGATTCGCAAACTGTTGCGCAACATGGAAACACGCGAACGCGAGTTGTTCATTTCGCGCAGCTGCGATCCAGAAGTTCTCGCAGCAGTCGTGCACGGACCGCGCAGCTTCCCACTGACGACCGATGACGCGGTGACGGTCGGCCTGACCAGCTACAACCGTGCTCACAGACCGCAGCAGACAGCACTCGCCGAGGACGCTCGGAGCTTCATTTCTGCGGTTGAGGGCTTCAGCGACACCGTGGCGCGGGAACTGCGCAGGTCTTTGAGGTAGAACGCATGACGTTACTTCAAACACTCACCCAACGATTGCGTGACGCTCGGCGCGGTGGTTCGGGGCTGACGCGCGCCGAAGTCGAGGACTTGCGCCAGTTAGCAATTGCGTTCATGGCGCAGGAGCTTGCGACCACGACAGCCGACGTGCCTGGTGCATTCGCAGAGGCACTGAACGCCAACGCGCCGGATGCGCGATCGTTGCGGACGGACGGCGGTTCTTTGCCGAGCCGTAGAGCGTGATGGCTTTCGAGGAGTTTCGAGAGCCGAGTCGCTACCGTTTGAACTGTCGGCAATGGGCAGGCGGGCCAACACACCGACCGCACTCCGGTCTGGCGCACGAACGCAGAGCCGCAATCGGTGGTGACGACGCTGAGCGGCGGCGGCGGGTGCGCGCCTACTGCCGCGACCATCGCTGTTCGGAAGCAGAGGCCGAGGAAATGTTGTTCGGGGAATGACCTTGAACTTTCGTCCCTTACTTCGAGGTGCGACACCTTCGATCCGAAGTGGAGGCGATGCTCGTTTCTTGGGGCACGCCGCACGAAACCCGTATTGACGACGCACGTTGCGGTGGCGGGGGGGGATTTGGGCTATTCTACTTTCGATGAACGATCGACCTACCCGCCCTTCGGGCGGCGATCCAGATCTCTCCGACCACGCCGAGGACATCGTAAAGACGCTGCGCGAGCCGCTGGTCGTGCTCGACGGGCAGTTGCGCGTCAAGGCGGCCAGCGCCGCGTTTTACCGGGTGTTCGACGTCGCGCCCGACAAGACCGTCGGCCGGCTC
>JACDDJ010000241.1 GCA_013817065.1 Acidobacteriota bacterium | reverse complement strand
GCGCCCGCACCGCCGACTTGATCTGGCGGATGTGGTCGGGTGTCGTGCCGCAGCAGCCGCCGACCAGGCGAACGCCGTTATTGATGAAGCGGCGGGCGTAGGACGCCATGTACTCCGGCGAGCACAGGTAGATGTTCCTGCCCTCGACCTCGCGCGGGCTTCCCGCGTTCGGCTGCGCCGCGAGCCTCGTTGTCGCCACCTGCGCCATGCGCTCGATCGTCTCGAGCATCGCGGCCGGACCAACGCTGCAGTTGAGGCCGACCACGTTCGCGCCCTGCGCTTCGAGCTCCGGGACGAACTTCTCGGGCGCCACGCCGTCCAGCGTGTTGCCGTCCTCTTCAGTCGTGACCTGGGCGACGATCGGCAGATCGCAGATGCTGCGGATGGCGCGAATCGCCGCGCTCACCTCGTTCAGATCGCGGAATGTCTCGAGGATGAAGAGGTCGGCGCCGCCGTCTGCCAGCGCCTGGGCCTGCTCACGGAAGTAGGTCTCGGCCTCGTCAGCGCCGGTCCTGCCCCACGGCTCGATGCGAATGCCGAGCGGACCGATCGCCCCGGCGACGTAGGCCTGTTCGCGGACCGCGTGCCGCGCGATCCGGGCGCCCTGCAGGTTGATCGTGTGCACCTTGTCGGCAAGGGCAAACGCGCCGAGCTTGATGCGATTGGCGCCGAACGTGTTGGTTTCGATGACGTCCGCCCCGGCGCGCACATATCCCTGGTGAACCTCGAGCACCAGGTCCGCCTGCGTAAGGTTGAGCTCGTCAAAGCAGCGGTTGAGAAAGATGCCCTTCCCGTACAGCATCGTCCCCATCGCTCCGTCACAGACGAGCACGCGTTGTTCGATGGCGTCAAGAAACGAGACACGGGGCAAGTTCCTTATTTTACAGCCAGGTGCTGATATTCCAACGTGTGGCGGTCAATCAGCAGGTACGACTTCGAAACCAGGTCCAGACAGACGGAACGGACCCCTGCCACCTCTGCCTCGACGAAGCGGTGGTGGTGCCCGAACAGGTGCAGCCGCGGCTTCATTGCCGCGAGCACCTCGTTGATCGGCGTCTTGCCGGCGTCGATGCCCCGGTCCACGCGGAACGGGCGTGGCGCCTCGTGCGACAGGAAGATGTCCACGTTCGACATCGCCTTGCAGCGGTCCACTTCTTCTCGGACGAAGTGCCGGCGCCGGTCTGCCAGCTCAGTGGCTTTCGCCGACGACTTCTTCGGATGCGGCAGTTCACTCGCGGGCAACTCGTACATCGTCGGCGCGAAAGTGCCGCCGAGTCCCGCGACGCGAAGGCCGTCGATGGTCTGGAGTGTGCCGTTGGGGATCGGCTGACCAGAGTGGGGCGCGGGTTTCGCCCCCGCCGTTCCATCTTGGTCATCGAGGGCTGACGGCGGGGGATAAACCCCCGGCCCACCTGCAGTGTAGGGTTTACCTCCGGCGGTGTTGGGTTCAGATCCCACAGTGTGGGGCGGGGGTTTACCCCCCGCCATCCACTGCTCGATCAGATCAAAATTCTCGTTGTTGCCTTTGATCCAGTAGAGCGGCGCGGGGAACGTTTCGTAGCGGCCGTCAGGGTCCGCCACATCACCCACACACAGCCAGAACGGCACCTCGCGGTGCCGTTCCATGATCCCTCGTGCCGCCTCGAAGGCGCCGTGAATGTCGCCGAGCGCGCCGAACAGCACTCAGTTCTTTGCGGGTAGAGCCGCCTGTGCGGTGATCTGCGACGGGACCAGCAGGTCAGCCTTGTCCCAGATGAAATCCTTGTTGCTGTAGACCGCCAGTTCGTAGTCCTTCCCCATGAAGATCGCCGAGACCGGGCAGGCCTCTTCGCACATCCCGCAGAAGATGCACCGCGTCTTATGGATCTGGTAGACCTTGGCGTACCGAGGACCGGCCTGGATGGTGCCGTCATTCTCTGCCGCCTCGAGATAGATGGCATCGGCCGGGCACGCCACTGAGCAGAGGCCGCACGCGACGCACTTTTCGAGGCCGTTTTCGTCCCGCATCAGGACCTGCTTGCCGCGAAACTTCGGAAAAACCGGGATCTTTTCGTCAGGATAATTGACGGTGATCGGCTTCTTGAATATGTGCTTGAAGGTCGTAAAGAAGCCGACGATGAACGGGCGAATCATGGAGGAATCATATCAAATTGCTATACTCGGCCGTGCTTGACCAGCGGGAGCTTCAGGGCGAGCAGCTGCTGCTCACGACGCTCGTCGTCCAGGTGGCGGTGGCGGCCGTTCTCTCGACCATGCTGGTCAGGTTCTGGTGGTTCCGCCGGATCCTTCTGACCGAGAAGCGTGACTGGCCTGAACGCCTGGTGTTTGCCACGAGCCTTGGCATTCCGCTCGTCGCGGGCGTCGCGATCCGCTGGCTCCTGAACTTTCCTCCGGCCGATCTCACCCTGCCGGGCGCTTTTCTCGCCGGACTCCTCGCCGGACCGTATGCCGGCGCCCTGGTCGGTGCCGCTGTCGGCGGCACCGCCGTCATCTGGGGCGAGTGGATTGCGCTCCCCTTCGCCGTGGGATGCGGTTTCGCTGGAGGCGGGCTGCGCGAGATCTGCCCCAAAGAAGCGATCTGGCATTTCTCCCCACTGTTCTTCACTGACCTGCATCGTTACGTCTGGAAGCTGGTCCGGCGCTTCCAGATCGACTGGGCGGTGCTGCTGCTTGCCGCTCCCATCGGGCTCGAAATCATCCGCCAGGGGCTCGGACATCGCTTCGGCATGCACCGGCTCTTTTACCTTCAGCCGCCGACGATCGGCTTCCTGATCCTCGTGGTGCTTGCGACGGTCCTGTGCGTGGCGGTCCCGATCAAGATCTGGAACAGCGCACGCATCGAGCACCGCCTGCAGGAGCAGGAGAAGCTGCTGATGGCGGCACGGGTCGAAGCGCTCGCGAGCCAGATCAACCCTCACTTCCTGTTCAACACGCTGACGTCGATCTCGTCGCTCATTCGCTCCCAACCCGAGACCGCACGCGTCCTCATCGTCAAACTCTCGGGACTGCTCCGTCGGCTGCTCAGGAGCCAGGACCACTTCGTGACGCTACGTGACGAGCTCGAAGCGGTCGACGAATACCTCGACATCGAGCAGATGCGCTTCGGGCCGCGCATGAAGATCGAGAAAGACATCGACCCGGCGACGCTCGACCTCGTGGTGCCAAGCATGCTGCTGCAGCCGCTGGTCGAGAACTCGATCAAACACGGGATCGAACCGAGGGTCGGTGAGGGCTGCATCACGATCCGCAGCACGCTTCAGAATGGACACGCGATCATCGACGTGATCGACAACGGCGTGGGTGTGCAGCCGGACCAGGCGCCCCGCGTCAAGGGCACCGGCATCGGTCTGCGGAACGTCAACGAGCGGCTGCAGGTGATCTACGGCAGTAACTACCAGCTGCAGTTGGACAGCGTGCCTGGCGAAGGCACGTGTGCGCGCATCATCTTCCCCGAGCTGAATGTGCCGACGCGAATCAGCGCATGAACACCGAGCGAGTGCCCGCAAACGGCGATGCCCCTGCGATGTTGAGGGCGGTGGTCGTGGACGACGAGCAGTTGGCGCGTGAAGAGCTGTGCTATCTGCTCGGACGTATCGGTGGCGTACAGGTCGTCGGGCAGGCGGCCGATGGGCTCGAGGCGCTCGACGTGATTGCGGACCAGACTCCTGATGTCGTGATGCTCGACATCCAGATGCCGGGCCTCACCGGGTTCGAGGTGGCGCGGCGGCTGGTCGAGAACGGCGCGGAGCTGCAGCTGGTGTTCGTCA
This sequence comes from Acidobacteriota bacterium, assembly GCA_013817065.1. Classification (GTDB taxonomy): domain Bacteria; phylum Acidobacteriota; class Vicinamibacteria; order Vicinamibacterales; family 2-12-FULL-66-21; genus JACDCA01. The sequence goes on along the minus strand of JACDDJ010000241.1, from coordinate 3,191 downwards.
CGGCCTTCGACCGCCACGCCATCGAGGCGTTCGAAATCAACGCCGTCGACTACCTGCTGAAACCGGTGGAATCCGAGCGGCTCGGAACGGCCGTCGACCGGGTGCGGAGGCGGATCCAGACCGACCGTCCCTCGGCCCGGCTCGAGCCGTCGGCCGATATCGGGCGGCTCCTGAAGCTGATTGACGCTCGCCAGGACGTCCGCGAGCAGCTGGCGATCAAGGTCAGCGACCGCTTCCTGCTGGTCCACGCCGACGAAGTCGTCCATGCCTCGGTGGAAGACGACCTGATTACCGTGGTAACGAACAGCTTGTCTGGAACGTCCAACTATCGGACACTTGATGAACTGCAGGCTCGGCTCGATCCGGCGATATTCTGGCGTGTCCACCGCTCCCATCTTGTGAACATCAACAAGATCAAGGAGATCGTCCCGTGGTTCAGCCGGAACTACCTGCTGAAGATGAAGGATGCGAAAGGCACGGAAATCCCCGTCAGCCGCTCGCAAACCAAGCGGCTGCGGGAGTACCTGAGGCTATGAGCGATTCGAACGATCCGTACAACACGCCCCCCGCGCCGGAGCGGTTCGAGCCGAGGCCAGATCCGGTGGAGCCCGCTCACCTACCCGTTGGTTCCGACGTTCCGGCCCACAGCGAGGCCATCGCCGAGCCCATTCGGCTCGAACCAGCGCCGTTCTCGACCACGGCTGGCCCGATGCCGGCCACGGATCCATTTTCAGGCGGCGACGATCGTCCGACATACGGCGACCGCTCTGTTCACATGGACGCGAGCCAGTTGCCGCTCGAACCGCTGCCGGCGCTGGCGGGCGATTTCGACAGGCGCCGTAGTGGCGATGACAGCGGATCACTATCAGCGCGCCTGGTCGACGAGTTCGTGGCCTGGCTGAAGACACTCGCCTCGGCCGCCGTCTACGCAACGCTGATCGTGACCTTCGGATTCCAGGTCGCGCGTGTCGAGGGTCAGAGCATGTCGCCGACGCTCGAGGACCAGGACCGCCTGATCGTCAACAAGTTCGTGTACCTGACGCACATCGGCGAGCCGCAGCTCGGCGACATCGTCATGCTCTACTACCCGAACAATCCGAAGAAGTCGTTTGTCAAGCGGGTCATCGCCGCTGAAGGCCAGACCATCCGGATGGTCGACGGCAAGGTGTTCGTGAATGAAGCGCCGGTCGACGATTCGTTCGTCCCGCCGGAGTACCGCGGCCATGACGATTACGGGCCGGTGGTGATCCCCGAGGGGTATTACTTCGTGATGGGCGATCACCGCACCAACAGCTCTGACAGCCGCCATTGGGGCTACGTCCCGAAGAAGTACATCATCGGCCGCGTCCAGCTGCGCTGGTGGCCGGTGCCTGAAGCACGAACGTTCTGAACAGACACGGCGCGGTTTCGCGCGTTCTCCTCCGCGTTCTCTTCCTGAACCTGGCGGTCGCCGGGGCGAAGCTGGCGTTTGGGTACACCACCGGCGCCGTCAGCATGATCTCTGACGGCTTCCACTCGCTCACCGATTCGGCCGCCAACGTCATGGGCCTGGTCGGCACGAGGGCGTCGCGCAAACCTCCCGACCAGGATCATCCGTACGGCCATCGAAAGTTCGAGACGCTCGCGGCCGCCGGCATTTTTATTTTCCTGCTGCTCACCGTCATCGAGGTCGCGCGCACGGCGCTGTCACGCTTCGCCACCGGCGGAGCGCCCGAGGTCAACCGCTGGAGCTTCAGCGTCATGATCGTGACGATCGCGGTCAACCTGATCGTGGTTCGCTATGAGCGGCGTGAAGGACGACGCCTCGAAAGCGAGCTGCTGATGGCTGACGCAATGCACACGCAGAGCGACGTCTTCACGTCCGGCGCGGTGCTGCTCTCGCTGCTGGCCGTGAGCCTCGGTTATCCGATCCTCGATCCGATCGGCGGCCTCGTGATCGCGGCGTTCATCGCACGCACCGGATGGCAGGTCGCGCGTGAAACCTCACACATTCTCGCCGACCGCGCCGCGCTCAACGAGAACGACATCCGCGCCGTCGTGTTGGGTGTGCCGGAGGTCGCCGGCTGCCACCAGATCCGCTCCCGTGGTTCGGCGGACCACATCTTCCTCGACCTCCACGTCTGGTTCAACGGCGGGATGTCGCTGCACGAAGCCCATCGCCTCTCCCACGTGGTGAAGGACCGCATCCTCGACACCTTTCCGCAGATCAAGGACGCCATCATTCACATAGAGCCGCCTCCGTCAGAGCTGCGCTAACGGCCACTCCCAACTCCCAACTCCCAAAACGAGCTCCCAACTGCCAACAACCTTGACCTCCGCATCTCTGGCAATTGCCGGTTGGGCGTTGGGCGTTGAAGGTTGATCGAGTGTCTACTTTTTGTAAAGAGACTCGATCAGGTCGCCAAATTTGTTCTCCACCACCTTGCGCTTCACCTTCAGCGTCGGCGTCAGCTCGCCGGAGTCGATTGAAAACTCCCGGGGCAGCAGGGCGAACTTCTTGATCCGTTCGTACTGCGATAGCTCGCGATTGAGGCCGGTGATGATCTCGTCGTAGAGGCCCTTGACGTCCTCGCGGCCGACCAGCTCTTCCCTGCTGTCCGACGGTGGACGGCCGAGATCCTTGAGACGACGTTCGAGGGCGGCAAAGTCGGGGATGACCAGGGCGGCAGCAAAGTTGCGGCGGTCACCAAGAACGACCGCCTCGGCAACGAGCGGGCTGCGCTTGAGCATCGTCTCGATCGGCTGCGGCGCGATTTTCTTGCCGCCGGAGGTGACGAGCAGGTCCTTCTTGCGGTCGGTGATCGACAGGTAGCCTTCCTTGTCGAAGCCACCAATGTCACCGGTGTGGAACCAGCCGTCACGCAGGACCTCGGCAGTGGCGTCGGGCTTGTTGTAGTAGCCGGACATGATGTTGGCGCCGCGCGCGAGGATCTCGCCGTCATCCGCGATGCGGATCTCGACATCACGGACGGCCATGCCGACGCTGCCGGCGCGCTGGGATCCAGGAGGGTTGACGGTCAGGATCGGCGCGGTCTCGGTCAGGCCATACCCCTCGATGATAGGCAGGCCGATCGCGGTGAAGAACTCCATCACACTGACGGGCAGTGGCGCGCTTCCAGATACGGTGTATCGCAGCCGTCCGCCGACGCCCTCCCGGACCTTCGAGAATACCAGTCGGTCTGCCAGGCTGG
>JACDDJ010000240.1 GCA_013817065.1 Acidobacteriota bacterium | reverse complement strand
TACGACAAAGTACGACGCGATGGTCGCGTTGGAGATGAAGACCTTGGTGCCGTCAAGCACGTAGTCGCCGCCATCACGCACCGCCGCGGTGGAGAGCGCGCCGGCATCGGAGCCGGCGTGGGGCTCGGTGAGGGCAAAGGCCGCGATCGCCTCGCCGGTCGCGACCTTAGAAAGATATCGCTCGCCGAGCGACGTATTCCCGCTTAGAGCGATCGGATAGCTGCCGAGCCCCTGCACGGCGAAAACCGCATCGACCAGCCCACTGCCGGCCGCGAGCGCTTCACGCGCAACACAGACCGAGCGCAAGTCCAGTCCGGCGCCCCCGAAAGCGGTGGGCACGAGCAGCACGCACAGCCCCAGGTCTGCGCACGTGCGGATGGCGTCCCGCCCGGCCGCGTCCACCTCCCCGGCCTCGCCGCGCACGGCGATCGGCTCGAGCGTCCCTCGGACGCCGGCGAGCTGCCCGTACAGAGACTGGTGGCGGTCCTCGAATAACGGCAGCGTGATCATCGTGGGCGTGACATGAAAGCTTCGAACGCCGCTCTGAAGGACGGCGTCTGCATGCAGATCGCCTGGCCCTGGGCCTCGGCCTCGATCGCAGAGACGAAGTCGAGATCGAGCTCCTGGTTCAGCAGCGTCTTGGTCATGCCGAGCGCGAAGGTCGGGCCCGCGGCGAGGCGCGCGGCCAGCTCCCGCGCGTCGTTCATCAACCCGTCCGGTTCCGAGATCTTGTTCAGGAGTCCGATCGCAAGGGCGCGGTCCGCCGGCACGCTGTCGCCCAGCAGGAGCAGTTCGGTCGCACGCGCCAGGCCGACGATGCGCGGCAACAGGTAGGCGACTCCCATGTCGGCGCCGGCGAGGCCGACGCGTGTAAACAGAAAAGCAAGCCGCGCCGACGGGACGGCGATGCGGAAGTCGGACGCCAATGCGATGACGGCGCCGGCGCCGGCGGCGATGCCGTTGATCGCGGCGATCACCGGCTTAGGAACCGCACGGATGTTCCGGATCAGCGCCCCGGTCATCCGCGTGAACGCGAGCAGCTGCGTCATGTCCTGCTTCAGCAGCTCACCGATAATCGCTTCGACATCGCCGCCCGAACAGAACCCACGGCCCTCGCCGGTGATGATGATGACTCTCACTTCGTCGCGATGCCCCAGCGCCGCGAACAGGTCGCGCAACTCGGCGTAGACCTCGAAGGTCAGCGCGTTGAGCCGGTCAGGACGGTCCAGCGTGACGGTCGCGACGCCGGCATCCTCGGTGTAGCGGAACGTTGTCGGAGTCTTCATATGTCGATCGCTTCGCCGTTGGTGCCGGCGCCGTCCGGCGACGCCAGAAACGCCGCTACTTCGGCGACTTCCTCCGGCTCGATCAATCGCCCCTGCGGATTCATCGCTTCCAGGATCGTCCTGGCCTCGCTGTCGGTCTTGCCGGTTCGGGCAACGATCCGCGCCACCGAACGCGCGGTCATGTCGCTCGCGATCCACCCCGGACAAATCGCATTCACCGTGACGCCACGGGATGCCGCTTCGATCGCCACCGAACGGGTCAGCCCGAGGACGCCATGCTTGGATGCCACGTAGGCCGCGGTGTACGGATAGCCGACCTTCCCCGCACTGGAGGCGATGTTGATGATCCGTCCGCTGCGTCGCGCAAACATCCCCGGCGTCACGGCGCGCATGCAGTGATACGTCCCATCCAGATTCACCGCGATCGTCCGTTTCCACAGTTCATCGTCCATGCACGCGAACGGTGCGCTGTCAGAGATGCCGGCGTTGTTGACCAGGACATCGATCGCGCCAAGCTGCTGTTCCGCTGCCAGGACGGACTGGTCCACCTGCTGTCGTGACGTCACGTCACAGACGAGAGGATGCGCCCCCCGTCCTGATTGAGTAATCAGGGCCGCGGTCGCTTCGAGCGTGGAGCGGGTACGGCCCGCAACCGTCACGCTGTATCCGTCCCTCGCGAAACGAAGCGCGATGGCGCGGCCGACGCCGCCCCCGGCGCCGGTGACGAACACGTGCATCAGGACGGCTTGACCTTCAGGACACCGGTCCGCATCAGCGTGCCCGAGAAATCGAAGACGTGTCGAATCGCGATGATCCCCTCTGGGCCGTACCGACTTTCGGTCGCCCCCGTCAGCGTAATCTTCGAACCCGCCTTGGTCTCGCCGAAGAATGGACCGCTGGTGGTCCCGGTGAACAGCCACAAGTACGACGCACGGGGCGAATCGATGAGCGCCGTTTCCCAGGTCAGCATGAGGTCGGGGAATGCGGTGTACCAGTACTGATACACCTCGCGAATGGCGGGTCGACCCTTGACGACCCCGTAGGCGGGACTTTCGAACGTGCCGTCGGGCACATGCAGCGCGGTGAGCGCGTCGGGGTCGCGCCGCGCGAACGCCTCCTTCTGCAGAGACAACTGCCGATCGATCTCCTCACGAGTCATACGGCCTCCGCTACTGGTTCGAGAATCGGTGCAGGTAGATATCGTAAACGAGCATCCCCTGGGGCTTCCCCTGTTGCCCGGCCAACGCCAGGTGCGGAGGGATCCAGAATCTGAACCTGGGGCGGCGGCGGCGAGTCGCCGCGCGAACAACCGCCAGCCGGCAGAAGGATGACAGTCGCCCAGCCGACCAATGCCAGTGTCAGGAGTCGGATGCGCACGGGGGCATTATGCGACAGTCCGAACGCCTTCGCGACTGCCTGGTCGGGAGGACACACGAAAGCCGTTCAGCGTCCGCGAAACGGACGGCCTGAACGGCTCGCGAGAAAGAACGGACTCGGCTACTGCTTGTCGATCGTGTAGCCAGCGGGCAGCTTGAACAGATCATCCGAGATCGGATCGGTCGACACGGACGACACCTTCTGGATCATCTTCATGGCGCCCATCTGCCGCATCGCCTCGACCATCGGGCCCTCGCCCTGGATTTCGAGCGTCATCTCGGTCAGGTACGGAAGGCCGGGCGCCGATGCCGCCGCATTGAGCATCTGCTCCATCCCGCCCGGCTGCCCCGGCTTGACGCCGCTCACCGCCGCGAGCAAACCAGACGAGAGCGCCGCCTTGTTGAAGGCCATGATCTCGGCGACACCGGGCGCCGACTTGGCCACCCAGATGGACCCGTTCATCGCCATCTTCACGCCCTTCAGCATCTCGGCTGCCTCGGGCGGCATCTGCGCGCCGGCCATCGACGCCATGTCCATCAACATCGTGAAGGTGTGCTCGTCGCAGACGACGCCCTCGATGGTCTGGGACTTGCCGGTCGCCTTCAGCGATGAATCGATTTTCGGCATCGCGAGTGGCGCGCCACCGGCAGCCACGCTCTCGGCCGAGGTCACCGTCGCGGTCTTCGAGTTCGGCAGCAGGGTGATGACCTGTTTGGTCGTGAGGTCGGTGATCACCGAAATCGTCGAGCCCGCGGTCTCGATGTCGCTGCGCGACTTCATCCCCTTGATCCGCAGGGTGATCTTCGGGAGTGAACCGGGCGGCATCTGCGCCGCCGCCGCGCCCTCCATCGTCATGATCGTCGTGACCGTGACATCCGCCCGGAGCGAGACCACGCTGATCGCGCAGACCGCCGCTACCGCAAACCACTTCCTCATGTATGTCTCCTCGAACCGTGAACCAGCCGGCCGCACCCGCAGTGAAGCTTCCTATCGTCGCATTCTCTCCAGGATCTCACCGAGGCGTTTCAGTTCTTCACCATAGAGTGCCCAGTTGCCCGCGCGCTGAGCTTCGAGGGCCCGCTGGTAGTGGGCCTGAGCCTGCGCCGCCAGCACCGCCATGTCGGCGGCGTCGCCCTCGACCGGGGCCTTAACGGCTGGCTGCCCTTCGACGGGCACCGCGCCAGGCGCGGCGGCCGTCGTGGGCGGCTGAGGACGACGTCCGTCCGGCGGGAAAATCCGGTCGAGCGCGCGGTCCAGTGTCTCTTCCATCACGATCTGGTTCTGATACGCGACAATCACGCGCTTCAATTCCGGGATCGAGCTGCCGGTCGCCTTCAGATACAGCGGGCGGATGTAGATCAACGACTCCTCGATCGGGATCACGAGCAGCGTGCCCTGGATGACCTCGGAGCCCTGCTGGTTCCAGAGGGTGATCTGCGGTGCGATCACCTGGTCCTGGCTGATGCGCGCGGCCACCTGCTTGGGGCCGAAAATGACGGTCTGCTTGGGGAACTGGAACACGGCGAGCTTGCCGTAGTTGTCCCCGTCGCTGCGCGCCACCATCCACGCGGCGAGATTGTCCTTCTGCCGAGGCGTGAAGGGCAGCATCTGGATGAACTCCGGTCCCGTTTCACCCGGCAGCTTCATGATCGTGTAATAGGGGTGCATCACCTGGGACTGGCCGCCAACGTCGAACGCCGGGATCTCCCACTGGTCCTCGCGGTTGTAGAAGACCGCCGGGTTCAGCATGTGGTAGGTCGCGAACATGTTGGCCTGGATCGAGAAGATCTCCTGCGGATACCGCAGCCGGGTGCGCAGATCCTCCGGCATCACGCTCAGCGGCTGGAGCAGCCCCGGGAACATCCGGCCGATCGTCTGCGCGATCGGATCGTTCGGATCGACCACATGGAAGATGGCGGTGCCGTGATAGGCATCGATCGTGACCTTCACTGAATTGCGGATGTAGTTGAGTGGCGACATCGCGCTGCGGACGTTGGTCGAATAGGGGTAGCGTTCCGACGTGGTGTAGACGTCCTGCATCCACAGCAGGCGTCCGTCGCTGATGACCAGATATGGATCCGGATCGTAGGTGAGGAAGGGCGCGATGCGCTTGACGCGGTCGGCGATCCGGCGGTGCAGCATGACCCGCGACTCCGCGGTGAGGCTCGATGAGAACAGCGTATCGGTCGAACGGTAGCGGATCGCGAACATCAGGCGGCGCAGGAAATTGGAGAGGACCACGCCGCCTTCACCCGTGTAGGTCGCAAAGACGTTGTCATCGCCGCGCGGATAATCGAACTCCTCGGTCTTGGTGTTGACGAAGACGTGATCGTTCGACAGCTCGCCGTAGTAGATCGCCGGCTGCGTCACGGTCAGATCGTGCGTCGAGACCGGCGGCAGATCCCGGATGAACAGCACGGGCAGCCCTTCGCGGGTCACCTCGTTCACGGGGCCGAGCGTCAGCCCGTAGCCATGCGTGAAGGTCAGGTGCTCGTTGATCCAGGTACGGCTCGGCAGGCTCTGCGAGTTGAGCTCCCGGGCGGAGAGCATGATCTGCCGGTACTTGCCGTCGATCGTGTAGCGATCGTTGTCCACGGCAACGAAGTCGTAGTACGTCCGGATCTCCTGGATCTGGCTGAAGGTATCGAGCAGCGGCCGCTCATTCCAGAGCGGCACGTTTTCGATTGTAGATTGATTGCGTTCGAGATCCGCGCGCGTCAGCCTCGCTTCGCCCGACAGCGGGCGCTCCGCCACCTGGTCGAGGCCGAACGCCGCACGCGTCGCCTCGATGTTGTGCATGATGAACGGCGTCTCCTGCACCTGCTCGTTCGGCGCGACAACGAACCGCTGGATGACGGCCGCGTAGGCCGGCCCCCCGATCGCCACGACGACGTAGATGCCAACCGCGATGGCGAGCCGGCTGACGCCGCGCGCGGTGACTGCGGCCCAGACCGCGACGAGTGCGGCGAGCACGGAGGCCGCCATCAGCACCCGCAGCGCCGGCATGCGCGCGTGCACATCGACGTACGACGCCCCCGAGACCACGCCGGATCTGGTCATCAGCAGCTGCGGGATCTGCAGCCATGCGCCAAACGCCATCAGGACCAGCAACGCCGCGGCAAGGAGGCCGACGTGCCGCATCGCCCGCTGCGAAACGTAAATGCCCCTGGTCGGATCGAGCGCGACATCCCCACCGAGCAGGTACGCCGCCACCACCAGTGCGGTGGTCAGAAACAACACAAAGAACAGCAGCCCCTGGACGTGCTCGAGCAGCGGCAGTTTGAAGATGTAGAACCCGATGTCACGGCCGAGAATCGGGTCGGCCTTGCCGAAGGTGCCGGCATGAATGAAGTACAGCCACGATTCCCACTGGCCGCCGGCGAACAGACCGATCATCAGCGCGAGGACCGCGGCACCGAGGAGGACGAGCGGTTTCAGGCTCCGGGGATCCACCGTGATTGTCTGCGGCCCCTGTGGCGTCGCCACCATGAAGGGGCGAGGCCGCAGCGCGCGCATCGCCAGCACCAGGTTGCCGGCAACGATGGCAAACGCCGCGAGTCCGGCGAGCGCCGCCACCGTGGCCCGAACGGTCAGCGAGCGCAGGAACACGTGCTCGTAACCAACCTCGTTGAACCATAACCAGTCGGTGTAGAACTCCGCGATCGCTGGCACGCCAGTGATGACGAGAACCAGCAGGAGGAGTAAGGGGGCTCGCAAGCGCATGGGCAATTATAGTTGTGCCAGCGCCAATGCGCCTGAGTTCGGGGTCGGTTAGCGATTGCTTTCGCGGTACAAGCTCGTCCACAGCGGCAGGAGGTCGGTGAACGTCTCCTCCATCCAGTCGAGCAGCCGGGCCGGATCTTCCATGATCTCCGCATCACCGGGCCGATCGGCGAACAGCCACGCACCAACGAACACCCAGCCTTGCTCGACGGCGTTGCGGTTGTGGACGAGCCACTCGACGGCGTCGGCCGGCATCACGTCGGTGGCCGGCTGGCGGTCCGCATACTGAAGGAACCCGGCGTGCGCCGACATCCAGTCGGTCAGCAGCTGTTTCCATTCACCGGCAACGTGCTGCTGGAACTGTTCGTAATACGCGGCGATCCGTTCCTGGCCGGCGTCCGCATCGCGATCCGCACCGGAGCGGGTGAGATTGAAACCGATGCCGGCGCGAATCGCGGCGCGGCCCCACTGTGGAGCGGCGAAAAAACCAACGTTGATCTGCGGCTCCCACCGGCCACCATGGTGGAAGGCGTAGAGGTGGCCCTCACCTCCCGCGTAGAAGCTGTTCCGACGGAACAGTTTGGTGC